>JAYSTY010000439.1:0-34355 GCA_043719385.1 Blastocatellia bacterium
CCTGCCCTTCGCATCAGGACGCATCTGGCCTCGGAGAAATTGAATGACAACAGAAACAATCCGCTTCAGTGAAATTCCGAAAATTACCCGGCTGTATCAGGATTTCCTCTATGACTTCCATCGGGTTGAGAATTTTTACGAAGCTGGCGGACGAGATTTGCCCTCGCTGGTTGAGCGTTCCGTGCGTGTCGCTGCGCAGGATTACAACCGCGACGCCGTAGCTGATATTCTGCTGGATCAGAATCGTCAGGCAGGCGCAGGCGAGGCAACGCTTGCTAACCTTGAACGTTTGCGGCAGAAAGATTCTGTCGTCGTGATTACAGGGCAACAGGCTGGATTATTTACCGGCCCGCTCTACACAATTTTCAAAGCGCTCACCGCCATCAAACTAGCCAGTGAATTACAGCAAAAAGGCGTGAATGCGATTCCGTTTTTTTGGATCGCTGCCGAAGACCACGACTTTGCCGAAGTCAATCACACCAAAGTTGTCAACCGCGAAGGCCAGCTTGTGACGATCACTTACGGCGCGTGTTCTCCGGCGGAAGGCAAGCCCGTTGGTGCAGTGATTTTGTGCGAAGAAATCAACGACAATATTGATGAATTAATGGCGGCGTTGCCGGAATCAGAATTCACCTCACAACTGGCCAATGATTTGCGCGAATCTTATCAGGCGGGGGTCGGCTTTGCGGATGCGTTCGGCAAAATGATGATGAAGCTGTTTGGTAAATTCGGCGTCGTACTCATCAATCCGCTGGATGATCGGCTCAAACATTTAGCGGGAAAAATTTATTCGCAGGCTATGACACAGGCTTCGGAATTCGCCGCTGCGCTGGTCACGCAAAGTGCCGCGCTCGAAGCGGCGGGCTATCATGCGCAGGTGTATACCAGCAACGAAGCCGTGCCATTATTTATGATGGATGAGGGGCGGCGCACGGCGATGGTGCATCGCAACGGCGATTTTTATTTGAAGGGCAGCGACAAGAAATTCAAGTCTGCCGAATTGCTTGATACCGTCCAGCGTTGTCCCAATTGTTTCAGCCCGAATGTGACGCTGCGTCCGATTGTGCAGGATTTTTTGTTGCCCACCGTAGCCTATATCGGCGGCCCGGCAGAGATCGCTTATTTTGCTCAGTTACGCGCTGGTTACAAATTGCTGGGACGCCCTGAGCCGTTGGTTTTACCACGCGCCAGTTTTACTTTGATTGAAAGGCGGCAGGCCAAAACGCTCAGCAAAAATGGGTTGAATTTTACGGATTTATTTGCGGGTTTACCCGAAGTCATTACCAAAGTCGTCGAGCAGGGAATGGACAAAGAAACGACGGCGGCGTTTGATGACACGGAAAAAATATTTGCCGCACAATTAGAAAAGCTCCGTGCTGCGCTGCAAAAAGCTGATCCGCCACTCGCCGCCGCGCTCAAAGGTGGTGAGGCAAATATTCTCTCGAACATTCATCGCCTCCGCGCGACGTTCGTCAAAAACCTGAGTCAGCGTGACGAGGCGACCCACAAACAAATTGAACGCGCCTTTGCCGTGCTGTATCCCAACAAAGGATTGCAGGAGCGGGAAATCAATGTCAGCTATTTCCTGGCGCGGTATGGCTATGGATTGATTGATGAGATATACGCCGCAGTGAATGTCGAAGCACACGAACATCAATTAATTTATTTGTAAGGTACCGCCTGCCAGCATTTCTCATCCACGAAACGACACGAAGGTGCACGCAGCAGAAAAGAACAAACGGTAGAAGGTGTGTCGTCCAGCCCCGGCAGGTCAGTTCGTTCATCCTGTCAATCCTGGCAAAAAAATCTTCATCATTATCGGGTTTTGTACGAATTCAATCCGGTGGCAGACGTAGCGATTATTCTTGCCATCCAGGATTGTCGCCAGTAACTTCCGACCGCAACGGAGATGAAGCTGACGCGCCTGCTGTAGCCTGACTCATGTGCTGGCGGCAGCTATTCACAGCCAGTCCGATTTTGTGGTGACATTTAATTACTTTTGCAAGAGGTCTGTTGTTTGCCATCGGAACCAGAAGCGGCTTAAAAAAAGCTGGCAGAAATTGCTCGTTATGAACCTGGCAGCCAAAAATAACCTATGCTTCAATTTCCGCAATTTCTTCCGCACTCAGACGAAACTCACCGGCACCAATTACGCCCTGCACCTGCTCCGGGGTTCTAATCCCGACAATGGCCGCAGTCACTTCCGGTTTACGCAAAGTCCAGGCAATCGCGGCTTCTCCGGCGGTGCGTCCGTGACGCTCGCCGATAGCTTTTAATTTCTCCGCCAAAGCCAGATTTTTTGTCAGCATTGGTTCCTGAAAAAAATCACGTCGTTTACGCCAGTCGTTGTCAGGGAAATTCTCGACCCGTTCTCTGGTCATCCTGCCGCTCAACAATCCTGAAGCCATCGGCGAATACGCCAGAATGCCGATATTATTGGCCCCGACAAACGGAAGTATTTCCGCTTCGATGTCGCGCCTGATCAATGAATATGGAGGTTGCAGCGAAGTAATCGGCGCAATGGCCTGCGCCCTTTTCATTTGCTCAACATTAAAATTTGAAACGCCAATGTGACGAACTTTACCTTCTTCTTTAAGCTTTGCCAGTGTCGCCCAGCCTTCTTCAATATCTTCTTCAGGAATAGGCCAGTGAAGCTGGTAGAGATCAATCACGTCTACCTGTAAATTGCGCAGGCTTTGTTCGCATTCTGTGCGAATTGAATCGGCTTTCAGGCAACCAATGAGCGAGCCATCTGCCGCCTGCAATCTTGAGCATTTGGTGAAGACATAAGGCTTGTTACTTAATCCTTTGATTGCCTGACCTACGATTTTTTCTGAATGCCCATGGCCATAAACCATCGCGGTGTCTATCCAATTCATTCCGGCATCAATGCCGGCTCGCAATGCGTTGATTGAATCCTGATCGTCCTGATCGCCCCATGCAAAAGCCCATTCACCACCCCCAATCGCCCAGGCGCCAATGCCAATTGGCGTAATGTTTAAATCACTGTTTCCAAGTTGTCGTGTCTGCATTTTTCCTCCGGTGTAGCGCAAACTTTCCAGTTTGCTTTGTTCTTTTCTGTAGACTTGTTAAGGACTAAACAACCTCGAAAGGTTGTTCTACTTCTTCTTTCCGCGCCCGGCCTGTGCGTCCATCGTATTTAATGAAAGCTGGTAGTAAAGCTCCGACAACGACCGAACCAATCACGCACAGGATACCGCCGGAAACTACTGAGGTGCGCACATTGTACAGGCTCGCCACGAATCCGGCCTCGGCGTTGCCGAGCATCGGGCCAGTCGTATAACTTATTAACTCAATGCCTGCCAGTCGGCCCCGCAAATGATTCGGGATGGATTGATTCCACATCGTCATCCGAAAAATTCCGCTGATCCCATCGGCGGCTCCTGCCAATGCCAGAAATAATAATGCCAACCACAGTTGCGAAGCTACGCCAAACCCAATGATCGCCAGCCCCCACGCCGTCGCCGCAAGCGCTATCGCCAACCCATGTTTATTGACCTGCGTTGTCCAGCCTGAAGTCAGCGAGACAAGTAATGCGCCAACCGCTGGCATCGCATACAACAAACCGACGGAAGAGTTGCCAAACTGTTCTGCCATCGCCGGAAACAACGCCAGCGGCATGCCAAAAAACATTGCGTTCAAATCTATCAGATATGTGCCGAGCAAATCTTTGCGCTCCCACGCATAGCGCATGCCAACTTTAATGGAGCGAAAATTAACTCCTTCAGATTTTTCCGGCGCGGGTGTCGCCTTCATCAAAATCAGCGTGAACAATGACACCAGAAACGTTGCGACATCAATTCCGTAAGCAAAGCCTGCGCCCAGGATTGAAGCAATTATTCCACCGCAAGCAGGACCCGCAATCGCCGCAAAGTTGTACCGCAACATCCCCAGCGCCGCCGCAGCGGACATCAATTCAGGTGGCACGATAACTGGAATCAAGGCTTCACGCGCCGGTTGTTGCAACGCTGCGACTGCCGCATAAAAAAATGTTACGACGAATAAAAACCAGACGCGTGGTTGCGGCAAAAGAGCATTTACAACCAGCAAAGCAATCAAAAATGTTTTGGCAATTTCTGTCCAGATAATCCATTTGCGACGATCTACAGAATCCGCCAAAGCCCCACCAATAAAGGCTAAGGTGAACATTGGCACGAATTCTACGACGCCGATTAAACCGACCAGCGCATTGGATTTGGTGAGCTGATACACCTGCCAGGGAAAAACCGCATACGTCATCATTGAGCCGAATGCGGATACGGCCTGCCCAATAAACAATAACCGGAAATCGCGCGAGACTTTGAGCGGTGTCGAGTCTACGGCTAAGGCAGAAAACCAGCGTTGCCAAAAAGTTTTAGCGGCGTTCTCTACCAATCCAGATTTTCTCCCTGCCAGTCAAAAAATAAGCCTGTCTGACTGAGCGTTAAGCCATCAATCACACGAATCATTCCATCCACCGATTCCAGGGGTTTAAGCGGCGCACGGGGGCCACCCATCTCGGTTTGCACCCAGCCCGGACTGATGACCACCGAAGCAATTCCCATTGGCTTGGCATCAATCGCAAAGGATCGCATGTATTGATTGAGCGCCGCTTTGCTTGCGCTGTAATGATACGGTTCGCCCCAGTCGTTGCCTGAAATTGATCCGTAACCTGAAGTCACACTCACCACGCGAGGATTTTTTCCGGCTTGTAATAAACTGATAAATTGTTGCGCGATCAGCAGCGGCCCAATAGCGTTCGTGCGCATAACATTGATCCCATCAGTCAGATTCAACGAACCAAATTCATCGCTGCCCTGCTCATCACGCGCTTGTGGCGTATCGCCCCGCCGTCCCAAATAAATGCCTGCATTATTGATCAGCAAATTCAGTTGTTTGGTCTGCATTTTCACCATTGCATACGCATCAAAAATTGAACCCTCATCGCTGACATCAAGTTTAATAATGGTCAGGCGATCCTGCGTTGTTTCCTTAAGATAGCCAAGGTAGCCCGCTTCCTGTGGGTTGCGACACGCCGCAAAAACTCTGTCGCCACGTTCAATAAAGCGGCGCACAAATTCCAAACCCAGACCGCGACTGGCGCCAGTGATAAAAATGTTTTGCATATTTTCCCGTTCTTAATCAGTATAGGAGTTGCAGGCCTGACGTTCGCATAATCAAGCCTGCGAGATTTGAGAGTTTGCCGGAAATTTTCGCGGAGGACAAATAATAATGAACAATTACGTGACACGAATCATTTTTACAGGATTAATTTTTTTCTTTTTCCTGACGGCCAATTCAACAGGCCAGCAAACGCCGGGCATACGTGAATCGCAACGCCGAAATATTGGATTGTTTTATGAAAAGATTCGCACCGGCAAGGCTGTCACCGTCGCTTATCTGGGCGGTTCAATCACGCAGGGCGCAGGCGCTACCGATCCGAACAAAACTTCTTACCGTGCTCTGGTCACCATCTGGTTACGAACACATTTTCCCAAAACACAAATCAACGAAATCAATGCGGCAGTCGGGGGCACAGGTTCATCTTATGGCTCGATTCGTGTGCGCCGTGATGTCGTTGAGCAAAAGCCTGATTTAGTTTTTATCGAATTTGCCATCAACGATGCAGGCGAAAAAGAAGAGGCTGCAAAAAAATCGCTCGAAGGTATCATCCGGCAATTGCTGGCTGTTTCCCAACCGCCCGAAATCGTGATGATTTACACCACCAGCGAAAAGCGGAATGCCGTCGTTGCGTGGCACGAAGCGATTGCCAGTTATTATCGCCTGCCCGCCATCAATTTGCAGGATGCTGTCTGGAAACAAATTGACGAAGGCAAAATTAGTTTTTCAGCTATCAGCAAAGATGGCGTGCATCCGAACGATGACGGCTACAAACTGTATGCCAATCTGGTGACTGATTTTTTGACGGCGCAGGAAACGCTCACGCCATCACCGCTGGTCAAAGTTCTGCCCGGCTATCTCCTCAGCGATGAAATGACGTATGGAGAGTTGAAGCCATTTGCCGAATTTGTTCATAATGCAACATGGAAAAGTGAAGCGACGACAGATAAAACACTCCCGTCATCATTGCTCGTAACCGACAAAGCCAATGCCGAAATCAGCGTCAGTTTTGAAGGCACGGTAGTAGGGCTGTCATATCGAATGGGGCCTGATTGCGGCATCATCGAATGCCTGATTGATGACAAGCCTGCGCCTGATCCGCTCCGACAAATTGACACGTATTACAAAGATCATCACATCAGCACCCGCATCATCGCCGGAGGTTTGCCGCCCGGCGAACACAAATTAACGATTCGTGTCAAAGGTGAAAAGAACGCGAAGAGTACCGGGAACTTTGTCAGGCTGGGAGCGTTTTTAATTGGCGGGGCAAGACCAGAAAGGTTATGAAATACCTGTTCGATATATCTGAAATATCCAAATTGAAAGGATTAAATAGCAATGTATTTACGAAGTTTCCTCATCATCTTAGTGCTTATTAGCTTCAATGAGATTTCCCTGCCCCAATCTAAAAATACACTTCAGGTTGAGATCAATAATCTTCAATTAACTTATAGATATTTTAACGAAATCACTCCAACCATTGAAAATAAATCTGGTCGCAAGATTTACTCTTTCAATGTGGGCTGGGGGCTACAATTGCTGCGCTTCAATGAGACGACAAGGCAATGGGAAAAAGGTCGTTTGGGCTTTCGCTGTGGCCTGACAGGGCTTAACGCCGCAACCGAATCAAGACATCCGATCAATCCGAGTGAAAAGTTATCATTGCCTGTCAATTGGCAGCTTGCCAGGGGCTGGGACGAAAAAAAGGATGAAAGGGCGTTTCTGCTTGCCGACGGTAAACAACGTCCCTATTTCGGTAGATATAGATTACTCTTTCAATATGCTTATGAAAATTGGACAAATCCATTGGACGAACCTGCAAAAGCATATGCGGTGGAATCATCAGAATTCATAATAATTCCTTGAAGAGTAATTCCCTTTGTCTTTTTGCGTTGAGAATATTTTGTTTATGAATGTTCTCACACTTCCAATCCCACCGACCGCATCAATTCAATCGCATTGCTTTTCTTCACAATTCCTTCGCGCAGCACATAATCAAACGTCATCCTGCCGTCTTCAAGATGGTCTTCGAGGTGAACATTTTTTGCCAGTGTGCCTAACTCCGCCACGATATTTGTCAGGGCTAAATCATGCGTCGTGACCAGTCCCATCGCGCCGCGCTGGATTAACCCCCGCAGGACAGCATCAGCTCCGATGCGGCGGTCATGCGAATTCGTGCCGTGCAAAATTTCATCAATCACAAATAACAATGGCAACGGCTCGGTGGTCATTTCCATCAGTTGGCGCAGGCGTGTAATCTCCGCGTAAAACAGTGAAGCTCCGGCTTGCAAATTATCCTGAATGCGAATTGATGCGCCTAAATTTAACGGCGAGATTTGCAAGCGCTGCGCCCGCACCGGAGCGCCTGCCAACGCCAGCACTGCGTTCATCCCAATCGTTCTGAGCAGCGTAGATTTGCCGGACATATTTGAACCGCTCACGACCAGTAAGCTCAACTTCCGATCCAGCGTGATGTCCGTGCGAACGACGCGATTTTCGGGAATCAGCGGATGCCCGATTCCCTCACCGGCAAAAATCATTTCACCGGCGATAATTTCGGCATAAGGATCGTGCGGATGTTCATACGCGTAATTTGCGAGAGCGCACAGGGCTTCGATTTCGCCGACGGCGGCAATCCACGCTTCGACTTTTGCGCCCGAATTCAAGCGCCATGATTCAATCGCAAATGCTAAATTCGTGACCCACAAAAATGGCGCGGTCAGGACTCTGCCAATTTGATTCCGCCGCGCCTCAAGCCACGCTGCCAGGCTGTGCAATTGCGCGATTTGTTGCGACGGGGATTTGCCTGCGGTATCCAGCGAAGCGCGCAGCCTGACTAATTTTTCAGAGGAAAATTGTTCCTGTTCAATCCGCTGCAAAATTTGCGCCAGTAATTTCAAATCGCGCGCGGCTGGTTCCAAACCGTTCACGACCTGCATGACTTTTTCACGCCAATATAACGCCAGCGCCGCCTCCGCAATCAGCACAGCGTAAAATGGCAACAACGATTCTGTGAAAGCAGCCAGCACCAGCGTGATGATCGCCAACGCACCAAGAATCAAAGCACCGGCTCTCCCCAGCTTTGAGGAAAGAAGCGCGGGAGTTTTGCTCCAGGCTGATAAAGCTTCCGGGTTTATTCCCGCCCGTAAATCTTCGCCGAGCAACGCTAAATCTTCGCGCAAATCCAATTTCGGTTTTAGCTCTTCAATCGCCTGTTGCCGCAAGTGAATTTCTTCCCTGCTGGCCGGAGCCAGTAACCATGCGGCTAACGTGTCTTCGCCTGCGCGAGTGCGAGCCGAGCACAACAATTCATACAACGAGCCGCGCCCAAAAATGTCCAGGTCTTCGGCGTAAGGATGCAGCGCGTTGCGATAGCTTTCGCCCGCATTGCCAACGCCAATCCAATTGCCTGCCAGCCTTGCCAGGCCGCGCTCATAAAATTTTGCCGCCCGCTCAAATCGTTTTTGCTGCTTGAAAATCTGCTGGTGAATGCCAATCAAAATTAACGAAATGATGACCACCGGAATCAACCAGTAACCAATTCTGGTATGCGTCGCGGTGACGACACGCAACAAAATTGCGGCGGCAAAAACTAAGAAAACAATGCGGACGATGCCAACCCGGCGATATTTTGCGGCCTCAACCGCCACCAGCGAGCGGCGATTTTCGAGTCGGGTTGAATATTCGGAATTTGGTTCGAGGGAAGGATTATTATTCACTGATGACCATTGTTTCTGATTTATCGAGGACAGGCGGGGGAGCTTCGGTTGTTTGCCGCATGCTAATTCGTGTGATGCGGCGTTGATTGACGCGTTCGACCGTGAAGCTTGTACCGTTGTAATTCAGCGTATCGCCCTCCGCCAGCAAGCGCCCTTCGCGGGCAATTAAAAAACCCGCTATCGTGGCGTAATCATCCGATTCAGGTAAATTAAGATCAAAGCGGCGATTGACTTCGCGCATCGAAAGTCCGCCGTCAATGACGAAGACGCCTGCGCCGCGCTCACGGAATTTTTCAGTTCCGGCTTCGTCGTGTTCGTCCTGAATCTCGCCGACAATTTCTTCCAGCAAATCTTCCAGCGTCAGGATGCCTTCGACGCCGCTATGTTCATCAACCACAATCGCCAGATGCACATGCCCGCGCCGCATTTGCTCCAGGACATCAGCCAGGCGTGCCGTGTCAGGAATAAAAACCGGTGGGATAATAACTTTGCGGAGGTCAAAAGCCTGGGGATTTAAGATGTGCGCCATGACATCTTTGTGATGCAGGATGCCGATAATGTGATCGAAATTATCATCGTAAACTGGCAGGCGCGAATACCCCGATGACTGAAATGCTTTGACCACATCGACAAAACTAGCGTCAGCTTCAATGGCGGAAATTTGCATACGTGGAATCAGAATTTCGCGCACTGTCAAATCACCAAAATCAAATACATTGTGAATCAGCGTTTTTTCGCCGAGTTGTAAATTGCCGGATTCGTGGCTCATCGTGATGAGGTGTTTCAATTCTTCACCAGTGATCGCCGCGTGATGTCCGAGCCGCGCTTCCAATCCGAAAATCCGTAACAGCTTCATGCCCGAACGATTGATGACCCAGATGAACGGCTTGAAAACACGATAAAAAAGCTGAATGGGTGGAGTCACCGCCATCGCAATCATTTCCGCTTTTTCCAGCGCCAAAGCTTTCGGCGCAAATTCGCCCAGCACGATATGAAAATAGGTGATGACGGAAAAGGCAATGACGGCAGAAAAAGTGTGCGCGGCAGGCACTGCCGCAAACCCCGGCAGATAAGCAACGAAAAAGCCTTCGACCATATGTTCAAGCGTAGATTCACCCACCGCACCCAGCGCCAGGCTCGCCAAAGTCACACCAAATTGTGTCGCTGACAAAATTGTATCAAGATGATCAAGCGCCCGCAGCACAGCTTTGGCGCTTGATTTCCCCGCCGCCGCCAGCATTTCGATCCGCGCACGGCGCACGCTGACCAAAGCAAATTCAGCGGCCACAAAAAAACCGTTGGCGAGTACTAAAAGTAAAACGATGAAGAGTTTGAGTGCGATGACTACCATAAACAGGAGGCGGATTATAGCATGAGTTCATAAGGATGCCCGATGAATGTGCAGTAAAGAACAAAACGAAAAAACGGAATAAACAGAAGCCTGATAAAATAAAAGCCGCTGCTTATTCCGTACTATTTCTTAGTTTTAATTCTCAACGCGACAATTAGAAGCGAAACTTCATCACAACCTCAATCTGGCGCGGGTCATTCGTCCCTTGTCCAAACGTGCCGTACGAACCGGAGCTTTGTAACTGCCCAAGCTTCAGGTTCTGGGTTGGATTGGCGGTAATCGTGGCTGGCACGACTGTCCCGCCAAGACTCGTGTTGATGTTCGACCGGAATTGCGTGTGATTGAAAACATTGGTGGCTTGCGCCGAGAGGTTGAAGGAATACCGTTCCCCGAACTTGAAGTTCTTCTCCAAAGCAAGATTGCTATTCCAGGTGCGGGGCGCACGAATCGCGCTGAAGGCAGCAGCCGATGTCCCGTACCAAAAAAGGTCAGGGATATCTATGCCGTTTGGCCCTTTTACCAGGCGTCCCTGAAATGCATCAATGTTGTATTTCAGGAAACAGCGATTGCACGGCGTAATGACGCGACCGCTCGGCAACGTCACGGGAGTTTTGCCGTCGTACCATTTCTGCAATTCCCTGGGCACTTCAAACGCAGTACCATTCACTAAATCCGGCAAGCCATTGATGGAGTTCGTGCCGCCGCCGGAGATTTGCGAAACCAGCCCGGCCTGAATCGAAGCCGAACCACCAACGCGCCAGCCGCCGATGACTGAATTCAAAACGGCATTCTTCAGGTCAAGCAGCTTGCCGCCACCAATGGGCAAATCATACACCCACGAAGCGACGAAGCGATGCGGCAGGTCATTCGTCGAAACTTTGCGATTCGTCTTGAACAAATCCGGGCGAATGTTGGCAAAGTAATTCGCGTTGCTGTCGGCATAGCCGTTGTTGCTTTGCGCATTGTAATTGCTGGCCTCGATCAGTTTCGACCAGGTGTAATGCGCATTGAATTGCAAGCCATTAGCGAATTGCCGCGTCACTTGCAATTGCAAAGCGTGATAATCCGACGTGCCTTTGGTGTTGTGGATACTGTTGCCGTGATGCGGATAAGGGAAAGCCGCTTCGATCCGCTGAATCGTGCGGTTGCGAATATTGCCGGCTCCGAAGGCGATGAGGGGGCCGGTCGCGGGTTGGAATGGATTCTGAATTTGCTGCGTGGAAGGATTCGTTGCACCGTTGCTTTGAATGTAGGTGTTGCGCCAATCGGATAACAACGCCTGATCCACTAATTGCGCACTGTTGATCGGAATGAACGTCACCTGCAAACGACTGCCTTTGGAACCGACATAACCAGCCGAGACAACCCAATTATTGCCAACTTTCTGTTCCAGGAACAGGTTCCACTGCTGCACGAATCCGTTCTTGTAATCCTGTGGGAAACGACGCACCAAGCCGCCATAAATGCCCGGATTATTTTCATCCGGGCCGGTGGGCAGCACGACCGGATTTACGGCTGAAGAGTTGAACGCGCCAATCAACACGCCTGCCGGGTTATTGCCATAGCCGTTATTGATCGTCGCGGGTGTATATGGCCCGGCTCCATAAAATCCAGGGCCGTCATTGTAACCCGTGTTCGACGGCACATAGGTCAAGCCGTAACCGCCGCGCAAGACCAGCGAATTTCTGAGTTGATAGGCGGCCCCCAAACGCGGGCCGAAATCCGTCCATTCCGTCGGCCACATATTGCGCCGTGCGCCATTGACGCCGGGGAAAATGATTCTGCCTGCGGTGCCAAACGGATTTTTCTGGTCCAGATCAATCGCGCTGATGTGGTTGTACCGTTCGGTCGGCCCCGGTTGCACGTCATAACGCAAGCCGAGATTCAGCGTCAGCCGATCAGTCACGCGCCAGTCATTCTGGCTGTAATACGCCATATATTTTTGCGCTAACGCGAGTCTGGTATTAAACCCGGAACGGACTTCCAAAAAGCCTGCGCCCAAAGCAATTGAAGCCGGGGAGTAACCGTTGTAGGAAGCATCCGGCGTCGCCGCCAGGCCCGTCGTTGAGCCGTCAGCATTGATGTTGGCACGTGTGTACGATGTATTGGTAGTGATCGCGACCGAATCAAACAGGTCGTTATAGTTCGACAATAACACGCGATAGGTTCCGCCGAATTTATGCGTCCAACGTCCACGTGTCCACGTGATGCTGGCATTAAAATCCGAATTGGTTTGACGCTCGCGTTTGTGCAGGAACGTGCCTTCGTTCAGAGCACTAATGTTCCCAGGGACAAACGAGGGCGGTGCGCCACCTGTCAGATTCAGCGCCTGAATCTCTTTTGGAATTCCGAATTGATCATAGTTATAATCAGCGAAAACATCGGCTTCATTGTCGCTGTGTATGCGGTTGATTCCATACCGCACGTCGAGCACCAGCGAAGGGCTGAGCGACCACGTGTCACCGACAGAAATATATGGATTTTTATCCGGCTGGGTATTGCCGACGAATTCATTGCGGCTGTAAAACTGGTTATCCCCACCCCACGAACGTGGGGTCAGAATAAGACCTTTCTGGATGCCGCCCGTGGCATAAAAGTTATGACTGCGCCAGTTATAATCTACGCGCGAGTTGACGTTATTCTTGGAGAAATTTTGCAAGCCGCGAGAGAAGAAATTGTTGGCATTGTAAACATCATCCGGCGTGCGATTCGGCAGCGGATAGGCTTTGAGCAACGCGAGTCCCTGCGTGTTGAGTCGTGTGGCTGGCAGCGCAGCCGTATGCACGAGTCCAGCCGTGTCGGTAAAGGTCGGAAACGCGACGCGATTGTATTGCGAAGTCGTGCCGATGCGGATCGCATTAAACGGATCATAGACTCTGATCGGCGTTGGCTTGCCGCCTACATTGGCATACGTGTTGCTGAAATCGCCATTGCGTTCGGCGGCGGTGGGGACAGTCTTCAAAAAGTCGTAGTTGCGATTGAATTTCAGTCCTTCATAGCTGGCAAAGAAAAACGCTTTGTCGCGGATAATACGTCCGCCCATGGTGCCGCCATACGTGTGCGACTTGAACGGCCCTCTGGTAATGCCATTGGCGTTATTGGAAAAGCTGTTGGCATTGAGCGCTTCGTTGCGAATACGCCAGAACCCTGTGCCGTGATAATCGTTCGTGCCGCCTTTAGTCGTAAAAATGACGACGCCCTGCGCTCGCCCATATTCGGCGGTGTAATTGTTGGTGATCGTTTTGACCTCCTGTAACGCATCCTGATTCGGCAGCACCGCGACTTCATTCCACGCCGAACCTTGTACGCTGACGCCGTCGAGTACGATGTCATTTGAGAAAGCCGATCCGCCATTGATACCAATGGCCGAAGCCTGACGGCGTCCGTCAATACCAATGCCAAACGAAGCCGTATTTTGCGTGTTATTGAAGGCCCCGCGCGGCGTGATACCCGCCTGCAGCGCAGCATACGCAAACGGGTTGTGCGTGATGTTCGGCAACGTCTGCACGACGCGCTCATTCACAGTCCCCTGTACAGTCGCAGTGGTGGTTTGCAACGCCGCCGCATCAGCCGTAACCGTCACGGTGTCAGACGCGCCGCCCACCTGCATCGTGATTTCTACCTTGACCGTTTGAGCCGTGGACACTGTAAGATTTGTTCGACTGGCTCTGGAAAACCCGGCGTTGTTTTTTTCAACATTGACGGTGTAAATGCCAGGCGCAAGGTACGGCACAGTAAAGCTGCCTGTCGTATCAGTCGTCGCCGTATTTGAAACATTGGTTTCCTGATTGATGACAGTGACAATCGCACCGGGAATGACCGCCCCTGTGCTGTCGGTTACGGTTCCGGTAATCGTGCTGGATTTTAGTTGCGCCCACACCGTCGTGGTGAGCAATAGACCTATCAGCATTGTCGTGAGCATTTTGCTGATAGTTTGGGAACTATTTTCGTACATACTGTTTCTCCAATTGAAGAGGGTTTGTTGTTGGGTTACTGGAGAGAGACGGAATTACTTTTTTTCCCAGGCTTTCTCAATAACGGGTTTAATGATAGCTGTGAGTTCATTGTAGGCAGGTGCCTGAAAATGTAATTTATCCGGCAAATATAATTCCAATCGCGGTTGACCTGCCTTGTCAAACAGCGCCGGATTAACGTCAATGAACCTGAGCTTTTTGTCGGTCGCACAAAAGGCCTTGACGAGGTTGTTGGTTTCGTCAACTTCCTTCCATTTATCTATTTTTTGCGGCGCGCGATTGATGGCGACGTAAAAGATTTGCGTCTTCGGTAATTGTTGATGAACACGCGTCACGAATTCCTTAAAATTCCCGACAATATTCAGCGGTGTGACATTAGCATTGATGTCGTTGCTGCCGCAATAATACACAACAATTTTGGGTTTGTACGGCAACACAATTTTGTCCATGTACGCCAAAATTTCATACGTTTGCGAACCACCAAAAGCGCGATTGAACACCGGCAGTGGAGCCATCTGCTCCGTCAAATTTTCCCAGCGTCGAAAGATACTGCTGCCGATAAATAAAATTGCTTCCTGCGGCGGAGCCTTTTCCTGATCAGCTTTGAGAAAGGCTTCGATCTGATCGGCGAATCGAATCTTTTGTGCGCCAGCAGCGCTTTGCTGTGCGCGGCTATCGTGTTTCGATAAAACCAATAACAGGCTAATTGTCAGTAAGAAAATAATTCTCTTCATAATTTTCATAGAAGTGGGCACTTGTGCGGTTATTCGTGTCGCAATAATTTTTTCATCGTCAGGACTGTTTTTGCATACCGCGCCTCTTTTGCCAGGTTCGTAAATTCGCGCGGATCGCTTTTGTGATCGTAAAGCTCAATGCCCTGGCGTCCTGCCTCCCATTCGGTGTAACGCCATCGTTCATTGCACACGGATTTGCCTTCAATTTTTTCTCCGCCAACTTCGTGAATCACCATCGTGTACGCCGCGTGTGACCAGGTAAGATTTGGCTGTTGTAACAACGGCACAAGGCTGCGACCTTCCTGTGGTGAAGGTGGCTGGAGCTGGCACAACTGCGTGATTGTTGGATAGAGATCAAGCAGTTCGACTACGCGGGGACTAAATTTTCCGCCTTTAATTTTCGGCGCAGCGATAATCAGCGGAGTCCTTGCAGATTGCTCAAAGAGCGTCAACTTCGCCCATAATCCGCCGTGATCGCCTAAGTGAAAACCGTGATCGCCAAATAAGACGACGACAGTGTTGTCCCACAATTTCAAGCGGTCAAGCGTATCCAGCAAGACGCCAACCTGCGCATCCATAAATGAAATGTTCGCGTAGTAAGCCGCAATTGCTTCGGCACGCGATGAAGGTTGCGCTGCGCCAAAGAGTTCCGTCATCAGCGCCACCGACGGAATATTGTGCTGCGGCAAATCAGGCGGCACCTGAATTTTTGACGGCGGATATAGATCGAAATATTTTTTCGGCGCGGCCCACGGCAAATGCGGCTTGCGAAACCCGGCAGCCAGAAAGAACGGTTTGCCAGCTTTACTCTTTTCTTCCATCAAGCGGGCGATTTGTCGTGCCGAATGACCATCGCGCGTCTTTTCGTCCGGCAAATCCAGCGCCTGCCAATCGGGCGTGCGCGAACCCGGCGCGTTGGCGTAGCGGCGTTTGGTTATCGCATCTTCATGCGGATCAAGAAACTCAGGCTCTTCGGACAAATCCCACGAAAGTTTGTCATCGCGTCCATCGTGATAAATCTTGCCGTACCGCGCTGTGTAATATCCCTGCTGACGAAAAAGCTGCGGCAGAAAAACGGCGTCGGGCATGGCCGTGCGCGGCGGCGTCACCAATTCAAAAATGCCGGTCGTTTCCGGTCTGCGTCCGCTTAAAAATGAAGCACGCGAAGGATTGCACAACGTGTATTGCACATACGCCTTTTCAAAGCGCACACCGCGCGCCGCCAGCCGATCAATGTTCAGCGATTTGACTTGCGTATTGCCGTAACACCGCAGATCGTTATTGAGGTCATCAATCGAAATAAATAATACATTGGGTTTGGACGGCGTGGCGCTCAAGGGGATTGTGCCAAACCCAATCGCAAGGACGGTAAAAATGAAAGCAGCCTTAATAAGTTGATTGAACTTCATGCAGAATTGATTACTTCGCCCTATTTCTCTTTTTTCCTGTTCGCCTGTTTCGACGCGTGTCGGCCAGTACCGTCGCCGTCATCTACAATCCCGCCCGCCGGATTCAATTGATCAAGCGCGCCCTGCAAACGTTTGCGCGCTGCGCTTGCTGCCGCATCTTTGGTATCAGCGGCCACCAGCTTTTCAGCAAACGGAGCATCGCTCATATCGAAGAGTTCCCCCGCCTGCGTCAGCTTCCAACCGGCTTCCCGCGTATACCATTGTCTGGCGAGTTGCAGATAAACCCAGTCACGCGCCTGTTTCTTTTCGCCGCGCATTGAAGCGACAAAACTGCGGCCATCAATCACGGTCTTGCTCGGTAATTTCGCGCCTGCCAGTTCCGCAAACGTCGGCACGAAGTCAGACGAATCAATCATGTCGGCGCGGACTTTTCCGGCAGGCGTGACTCCGGGCCAGTTGACGATCAACGGCTCCAGACTGCCGCCTTCCAGCATCGAGCCTTTGGCGCCATCCAGCCGCCGCCCGCCAATCGTAGCGCGGTTTGATCTGGGGTTCGCCGTGCCGTTGTCGCCGAAGAAAACGATCAAGGTTTTCTCGCGCAGCTTCTGGCGATCCAGTTCGGCCACCAGCTTGCCAACGAGTTTGTCCATATACGTCACGTTGTCGGCGTAAATATCTTTACTGTCCGAGGGGCTGTCCGGCGTAGGCAGAATCTCGGCATGCACATGCGACAATGAGTAGTAAAGATAAAACGGTTTGTCGTGGTTCCTGGTGATGAAATCAACGGCGAATTGGTGCATCACATCAGGCAGGTATTCTTTATCGCGCAACGGCGTTTTCTGGCCATTTACCAAATAGGTTTTCCCTTTGTCCTGCGTGTTCCAGTAAACGCCGCTGCCTTGAAACTTCAGCCATTCGTCAAAGCCGAACTCGCCCGGCTCCATTGGCAGTTGTCCCCATTTGCCCACCGCCGCCGTGGCATAGCCCGCCGTCTTCAGCATCTTCGGCATCATGGTTTCGGCTTCAGGCGTGAAGCGCCCGGTGGCGTCCTGATTGGTCGCGCCGGTGCGAAACGCATAGCGCCCCGTCATAATCAGCGCGCGCGAAGGGCCGCACAGCGACGCCGTGTAGGCATGCGTGTAGCGTGTGCCGCCGCGCGCGAGCGCATCAATGTTCGGAGTTTTGTAATTGTCCGCCCCGTAAGCACTAACCTCGCCAACGCCGTAATCATCCGCGAGGATGAAAACAATATTGGGCTTTTGAGTTTGCCCTGCGACAGGCAAAACGGTGCAGGCCAAAAGAACAAACAAGGCCAGTAAACGATTCAAAGTTATGTTTTTTCTCTTCATTATTTCACCTTTGCTGCGCGCCAGCCTTTTTCCCATTGCTCAGTCAACTTCGCTACGAGTGCAGCGTTTTTCGGGTCATTGGCGATATTCGTGTTTTCCTGCGGATCAGTTTGCTCGTCATACAATTCGATGGCGGCAATTTTTGTATGATCGTCGCGGCCTACCCAGCGTGTGAAGCGATAGCGTTCGGTGCGCATCGTATAGCCCATCAGCCGTTGCCCTTTGTTCGGGCGCGGGTATTGGCTGAAGGCGGCAGTCTTCACCTTTTTAGTTGGATCGCGTAACACGAAAACCAGGCTCGTGCCTTCCAGATGCGATGGCAATGACAAGCCAGCTAGTTCTGCCAGCGTTGGATAAACGTCCACGAATTCCACCAACGACTTGCTGTGTTGGCCAGCGGTTTTCATTCCCGGTGCAGAAATAATCAGCGGCGCGTGTGTATCGTTTTCGACGTTGCTGTGTTTGCACCAGGCGCCGTGTTCACCGAGCTTCCAGCCATGATCGCCCCACAAAACAATGATCGTGTTGTCGCGCAGCTTCAGGCGATCAAGTTCATCCAACACCTTGCCCAGTTGCGCGTCCATGTAGCTGATTGCAGCGTAATAACCATGCTTGAGCTGACGCGCTTGATCGTCAGGGATTGGGCCAGCCAGAATGCCTTGATAATTGCGCAGTTCGTTCCCCGGCAGAATCGCGTATTCCGGTGCATCTTTCGGGCGGAAAGGATTTGGAGCAAGAGCGATTTTTGCGGGATCATATAAATCCCAATATTTCTTTGGTGCGACGAAAGGCAGATGCGGTTTGGTGAAGCCAACGCCAAGCCAGAATGGTTGGTTCTTCTTCGCCATTTCGCCGAGTGTTTTCACCGCCATCTCGGCTAGTGCGCCGTCGTGGAAAGTGTTGTCCGGCACGTCAGCGCCTTCAAATGCGGGGCCTCGTTGTCCTTCTTCATCACCATCTGCTCGTTTTTTCTTCTCTGCCTGACTGGCTTTCTGCCGTGCCTCATTTTCCGGCAAGCCGTACGTTTTAACTTTCGGATTGCTCCAGGGCACTGACCACGATTGCGGATCGTCGTATCCGCCGTGATACAGCTTGCCCATGCCCTGCACGAAATAACCGTTGTTCTTGAAATGCTGTGGCAACGTCACAACATCTGGAATCGCCGTGCGAAAGTGCGTGACCAAATCCCACACCTTCGTCGTGTCAGGTCGCGTGCCCGTCAGAAAACTGGAACGCGAGGGAGAGCAAACCGCCTGTTGGCAATAGGCGCTATCAAATGTCACGCCTTGTTTTGCCAGGCGATCAAGGTTAGGAGAGTGAATGTACTTGCTGCCATACGCGCCAAATTCAGGGCGCAAATCATCCACGGCAATGAACAGGACGTTTGGTTTTGCTGTCGGCTTCTGTTGGGCATTCGTCGCCGAAAAAAAGAACAGTGAGACAGCGAATACCATCCAGATTGAGGTTTGTTTTATGCGCATAATGAGAGTTGAAAGTTTATTTGAGCCAAAGTTACATTATTCATGGTAGTCAATATCCAACGCCCTATTGACACCACAAGAGAGGTTGACGGATGAAGAAATTGCGTACGACTTCTTCAACCGTTGCATCGGCTTTCAGCGTCTGCCACAAAGCCAGATAATCGCGATTGCGAAAGGCGAGTCCGGCAAATAACAGACTGCTGTGACGCATCGGCCATTCGTCGTCATACATCACATCCGGTTTGAGCGGCCAGCTTTTTTTGTCGCGAATGTACGGCGTCATAAAGGACATCGCCTTGCGCACCCCGCGCCCGTCTGTAGTTTCAAACGTCCACAGATTATCTTGCGGAGTCGAAAGAATCTGGCAAATCGCCGTCATCGCATCCAGATTGAAAAGCGAATAGCCATAAGGTTTTGTGCGCCGTATTTCCAGCGGGAAACTGCCGTCCGTTTCGATTTGATTTGGCACGAGCACGGTCTTGAAGCGTTCACGGCAGTATTGCTGCAATTCCTGATTGCCGGTCAGCCGCGCAAATATCGCCACTTGCATCACCCAACACGTCCCGTGATTGTTCTTGGCTTCGCGCTCTTCGATTCCGTAAGGATGCGTCGTCATCCATTGCAAATAATCGGCGAACCATTTTTTGATGCCGCTCAGTTCGGTCTTTGACAACGTGCCAGAGTTTTCCAGTACTTCGATGGCACGCGCCACTTCGACCAGATGAATCGTGTCAATGACGCCGATGCCGCGCCCGGTGAAGCGGCCTTTGATTGCTTGCGAAAATTTCAAATGCGGATTCATGCGCGTCGCTTCATCCAAAAACCAAACGCGTAAATGCTTCGCGGCGTGCTCGGCAAAACGTTTGTCTTTGGTTAATTTCCAAGCTGCTGTCAGCGCCGGAACCTGCACGCTCAGCCGCATCAAATACTTTCGGTGATCGGTAAAGTTGTCAGGGTTTGTCATCCCGTCGCGTTGAATGTACGGCGCGTCAGGATTCTGCGGATCAGGCCACCAGTAATCACCTTCGGAAAAGAAATCGTGCAAACCGCCGGCGCTGCGTGAGCTTTTCGAGGCTGTGATCGTGATTGGAGCCTCTGTCAAATATTGCCTGGCGGCTTGCAATACGCGCGTGCGGTCAAACGTTGCCACATCAAATTTCTGCGAAGACGAAGGGGCTTGCGCCAAGGCGTGCGCGGCAAAAATCAGCCCGAACAGAAAAAAGATTTGTTTCATAAACCGATAATGCCTGCGCCTTATTTCCCGGATTGCGCGATTGACCAGGCTGACAACGCCGAAGCATCCTTGCGAATATGAGCCAGGCGCTGCGCCGCCATCGCTGTCAATTCCGCGCGATACGCGACAGCAAGGGCAAACAACCACGGGGCTGTTTGCCAACCAAATTCAGCTACATCCGTGATCCAGTGAAACTGGTTCGGAAAACTAAAACGTGCAAGTGAAACAGCCAATACCATCGCCAGCCGGAACAATGCATAAATCGTCATCCAGCGCAGCACCATGGCTAATTTCCCGCTGCCCATCTGAACCGAAACGCGATACAACAACAGACTCGCTGCCGCGATCAGAAACATCTGTAACTGTGAGATCAATTGCAAAATGCTGGTTAAGCGATAAACTGCCTGCGCTTCGGTCAGCAGGTCGCGGAAGAGGTAAAACAACACCATCAATCCAAGTAAAACAATCGCGGCAGCGCCATCGCGGCGGCGAAGTTTGAATCCCAATCCTGTTTCGTGATACGCCCACCAAATTGCGACCAACCCCAACAACAAGCAAAAATTCGCGGGAACCATTACTAAATGCAAATACAACGCGTAATGTGGTGGCGTCTCATACAAATCAACAGACTGTCCCAGCAAAGCCATCGGGCGCGAAAACGGTCGCAGCAAGGAAAGCCCTGCATTCATCGTCAGAGCGAGCCACGCCCAGCGCATCCACTTTATCTCACGATATTCATTCGCTACACCCCAGCAAATGAAAAATGCCAGGGCGTAGGCGATGAAAGAACCAACCACGCGCAACACGTCCAGTGACATCACACCAACCGAACTTTGTCCGTTATACAGCAATATCAACGCTACAAAGCGTAAGCTGATTTGCAGACCAAGCCCGAACCAGATGATGCGCGGTGTAATACGTGTAACCCACATAGAAAAAATCTCCTCTCACCCAGTTAGAGCCGTCCGCTTTCAAAGACTAATTGCGCTCCGGTGTTGCCGCATAAAACGTGCGCGAGCGCCGTCAAGCGGTTGAGAAAGGATTCCCAATTTTCGGGCGACAAGTGTAATAAACGTTTGGCGGGAGAATTTTTCGCGGCGGCCTGTAATGCATTCACTGCTGTCTGCTCACCGCAAAAGATAGTCATCACAGCTTCCAGTTCATGCAGTCGTTGTTGCACGGAAGTAGGCACAGCAGCACTGCCGTTGCGTGCGCAAATCCGCGCATAGGTCGCACGCAAGCCTGCCTGCAACGCTTCATTGCTGAGCGGATAACGATGACTCATCATCCTGCCATCCGCCTGCAAACGTTCGGTCAAATTTGCCAACCGTTCGTGAAATTCCCAGCACGACACACAGCCGATCAAATGCGCTTCGATGTGATCGCGTTCATCCGGCACGAGCGTACCTTCCAAATAATTTTCCCAGCTTTCTGGTGTGATTCCATGTTGCATAAATTTTCATTCCAGCTAGAGAATTTTTTGTTGCTTATTTTTACCAACCGCTGATTCGTGAATTGCCAGCAGTTTTTCTTTCACATTAAAAATGCGTGATTTGACTGTCCCAATCGGAATACCAAGCACCTGCGCCAGTTCGTCATAACTTAATCCTTCGACAAATCGCAACAGCACCAATTCGCGTTCGTTTGGTTCCAAAAACGTCAGCCATTCGTCAAATTCTGTCTGCAAAAATAAATCGCTTTCACTGAAGAATTGTGCTTCGATGGCAGCACGAATCGGTTCCAGTTCGACGGTTTGCGGACGTGCTTGCCCGCGTCGCCAATGTTGCAATAATTCATTACGCGCAATCACAAACAACCAGCCTTGAAATAATTTGTAATCCTGAAATTCGCCGGCCTTTTGATGGACTGTAAACATTACCTGCTGCGCCAAATCCTCCGCCGTCATCTGATCTACGCCGCGCAATAAAAAATATCGGCGCACCCGTCCATAACACGCCACGAACAAGGCGCAAAACGCCTCATCATTACGCTGCTGTAGGAACAATTCTATCGCTTGTTGTTCGTCCACCGTGAGTATCCGGGTGCTGTCTTTGTTGTGGTCTCGCCAGAAAGTACAAGCGCGAGGTAAAATCAATTTTGATGCGTATTCTTGTAATCACTACTTAAAATGCGCACGACATATATTTTGTTCACTAAAAAATAATCCAGGGTTTAGCCGTACCGAATAATGGCGCAAAAAATACAGGCTTAGCAAGTGCTACGGCTTACGACAAATTCTTCTTCCGTATTTTTCCACGCGCCCGTGATAATCTTCCGCAATGACAGAATTTCAGTTGTCCGCAATTATCTCTCAGCTCAGCCAGTGCGCCTTTCCTTTAGAAAATTTATCTATTGAGATTGAGCGGGTGCGACAGGCTGCCGTCACGGTGCTATTACGCGAAAATCAGCGTGGCCCCGAAATATTAATGATCAAGCGTGCCGATTATCCAAATGACCCCTGGTCTGGTCATTTAGCTTTGCCGGGCGGACGAGCCGACGCGGAGGACGAACATTTGCTCGCGACGGCGGCGCGTGAAATGTGGGAAGAAGTAGGGATCAGGCTCAACCCGGAAAATAATTTTATCGGTCGTTTAGCAATGCTCAGCCCCCAAAATCCTAACCTGCCAGTCATCGAAATTACGCCTTTTGTCGCCGTTGCCCCGGATGAATTTTCTCTGCAATTTAGTGAAGAGGTCGCTGCTGCTTTTTGGCTGCCGGTGCGCGAATTGCAACAAACCGGACAATCGGATTTTTATCGGTTGCGGTATCAGGAGACGATCATCAAATATCCTGCATACCCTTCGCCGCAGGGACCAATTTGGGGCATCACGGCGCGGATTCTGAATGAATTTCTGACTTTGCTGAAATAGTTAAAATGCTCATCCACGAAGGCACACGAAAACGCACGAAGATGCGATGGGGAGAGCGGGCGACGAGGCGACAGGGAGATCAGGTCATTCTCGCGCCGCTTCGCCCTGTCGCCCCATCGTTCTTCTTTGTGGAAAAACATTTTCCTGAATTTTATCGTTTCAGTTTTTTCGTCTTTTTACTTTTGTGCCAGGTTGAAGTAAAACATTGGCTTGCAATGGCGCAGGCAGTTGGCTTGCGCTTTTCACTTTCCGATTTATCAGGCGTCTACCTATCAAAAAGGAGTTTTCAGACAATGTATATTGTGGCAGTCCGATTCGAAATTTCCCCGGAACACGCGGCCAGCTTTCGTGCTGCCGTCTCAAAAAATGCGGCAGCGAGTGAAGCTACCGAACCCGGTTGCCGTCAATTCGATGCGTGTTTTAATGTTGATGGCACGCATTGTTTTTTGTACGAAGTTTATCAGGACGAAGCAGCGTTTGGCGCTCATCGCGCCTCTGCCCATTTCGCCACATTCAGTCAGGCGATTGAGGGCAGCGTAGTTAACAAACGTCTGGAGATTTACGACTTGCCCGACAATCCTTACAAAGATTTATAAGAAGCTGTTTGAAGACTCCTGATTGTCGCCAACGGCGACCAACAGTATAGCCTGGCGAGGATCGCCAGGTTGATGAGAGCGCGACCACCCGACGCCGAAGGCGTTGCACAAAAAAACTGTTGCTCGCTGTCAGCGAGCGGTGATCCTGCCGCCGCCTTCCTGGTGATACTCGCCAGGCTATACTGTTGGTCATCTTCAATGACAGGAAAAATTTATTCTTAAGGAAAATCATGAACTACGCGTTGGAGGCTCTGACTAAAGAGCGACTTGATTACACCAATAAAGGATTGCCGTTTATTGCCGATATCGCTCCCTCTGAAGTCAGGCGGAATGGCTGGAATATTCTCAACGGCGATCTGCCGTTTCCGCTGCTGGTGCTGAAAGAATCCGCGCTCGAACATAACCTGAAAGCGATGGATGAATGGTGCGCCGAAAATAATTTCCTGCTGGCCCCGCACGGCAAAACTACGATGTGTCCGCAACTCTATGAGCGTCAACTGGCCTGTGGCGCGTGGGCGATTACGGTGGCGACGGTTTCCCAGGCAATGGTTTGTGCGCGCTTTGGAATTCAACGCATATTTATCGCCAATCAGGTGATTGGTGATGGCAATTTTCGGGCGCTCGCGGCGTTGCTGGGCGCTGGCTCAAACGCGGAAATTTATTGTCTGCTTGATAGCGTTGCCGGACTCCAACAATTAGTTGCAGGCCTGCAAAAATTCGGCGCTCAGCGGGTCATTAATGTGCTGCTTGAAGTCGGTAGAAAGGGGTGGAGAACCGGAATCAGATCACCGGAACAATTCACAGACATTTATCTCGAAGCAACGAAATATCCTGAAACTCTCAGCCTGCGCGGCATCGAAGCGTTTGAAGGATCGGCCTCTGATGCAGGCGAAGTTGATGAATTTCTCGCCGAATTCAAAATGATTGGCGAGCGCTTTTTAAAGCTCTGGCAGGAAGCGGAAAAGCCCTTGTTAAGCATCGGCGGGACGGCGTATCTGGATCGGGTTTTATTGCTCTCGCGGGAAATCAGCAGCGACTTTCAATTCGTAGTGCGCAGCGGTTGTTATGTGACGCACGATCACGGGCTGTATCAACGCAAGCATCAAACCAGTCAGCTCAGAATCAGAGGAACGGCGAGTCTGCCTGATTTCAGGCCAGCGCTGGAATTGTGGTCGTATGTGCAATCTATCCCCGAAAATCATTATGCGTTTCTGACGTTTGGGAAACGCGACACTTCACATGACATAGATTTACCAGTCCCGCTTTTTTCGATGCGGGGAAATCGGCGGCAACGGCTGACCGATGCGCAAGTGGTAAAGTTACAGGATCAACACGCGTATTTATCCTTCGGTGATGGCGTAGATTTACAGATCGGCGATCTGGTTTGTTGCGGCATTTCTCATCCCTGCACCGCCTTCGATAAATGGCGCGTGCTGCCGGTCGTCAATGATGATTACGATGTGATTGATCTCTATCGAACATTTTTTTAAATGCAACAGACTCTCCTGACAAACGGGACGCTGATTGATGGCACAGGTAAAGCAGCCGAGCGCGGTGATGTCTTAATTCGTGGTGACTGCATCGCTGAAGTTGGAATTTTTGCCGCGCCTGATGAGTGCGAAAAAATTGATTGCACCGACCTCGTCATCACACCTGGATTTATTGACGGTCACAATCACCTTGATTTGCAGGCGCTCGAAGATCGTCCCGCCCGTGCGGCACAGGGCATCACCTCAGAAGTCGTCGGCAATTGCGGATTTTCTGCGTATCCCTGCGATGCCGATAAAACGCAACTCCGCGAATTTGCGAATGGAATTTTGTGTGGCGATGAACATTGGGGCTGGCACTCCGCCAAAGATTATTTCTCCGCCGTCGCGCAAAGCAAAACTACGCTCAATGTCGCTTCGTTAACTGGACACGGCAGTCTGCGCATCGCGGTCGCTGGAAACAAACAGGGAGAATTATCCGCAGCCGAATTAGCCGCGATGGAACGCAAGTTGGACGATGCTTTGAGCGAAGGCTCATGCGGATTATCGACCGGGTTAATGTACGCGCCCGGAGCCAGCGCTCCCTTTGCCGAACTTGAGCGGTTATGCAAAGTTGTTGTACGGCACGATAAAATTTATACGACTCACATCCGCAGCTATTTTTCCGACTTACTCATCTCTATCGAAGAGCAAATCGAACTGGCGCGACGCACAGGATGCCGTTTACAAATTTCACATTTGCAAGCCGTCGGCGCACAAAATTGGGCGTTGCAACAACCCGCGCTTGAAAAAATTGAAGCCGCTAAAAACGCCGGAATTGACATCGCTTTTGATTGTTATCCTTACATTGCGGGCAGCACGGTTCTGACGCAGGTCTTACCACAATCCGCGCTTGATGGCGGCATCAAAGCGATGCTCACTCGCCTACAGGGTGCTGACGAACGTAAGCGTATCGCCGCCGCAACCGAAGCCGCTTTGCAATGGCGCTGGAGCGATATTTACATTTCGGCAGTTGGCTCAACCCGCAATCAGGCTGCGCTCAAACACAATTTGCAGGAGTTGGGCGAAGCGCACAGCAAAGCTCCGGTTGAAGCAATGATTGATTTATTGCTTGAAGAAAAAGGCGACGTCAACATCATCTGTTTCAATCAATGCGAAGAGAATTTGCAGCAAACGTTAACGCACCCGCTCTCACTGATTATCAGCGACGGTTTTTACGTCAAAGGCCAGCCGCACCCGCGCCTGCACGGGACGTTTCCACATTTGCTGGGAGAGTTTTGTCGGGAACGAAAATGGCTGACCTTACCGGAAGCGATTCGCAAAATCACCGACTTTCCGGCGCAACGATTTGGGCTGAAAAATGTTGGGAGATTACAACCAGGCTATCAGGCCGACATAACAATTTTTGACCCCGAACAAATCAAAAGTCCTGCCAGTTATGACCAGCCGGAACTGGCGCCTGTCGGAGTTAATTATGTTTTCCGAAAAGGTCAATGCGTCTTGGGAAAAAAGTAAGCCCGTTATCCTGCCTGTCCCTACAACGAAATCGTTTGAGAAGTTCAGCACTCAGGAAAAAATAAACCGACATAGACAAGATTAACAGGATGCACAAGATGAACACAGAAGGCCAATAAATATAGTGCTTTCACTAATCTTGTCCAGCTTGTCAATATTTCCGGCAATCAGCTTTGCGCCACTTCCGAACGAGGTCATGAGCCGGCTGTTTTTTTATCTCTGACGCAGGCTGACTAACTTTTACGTAGGGACCAAGCCTCTTGCCTTTATTCACTTCAGTGCTCCAGCGCTCTTGAGAAATTCGACCATCTTCTCTTGTTTACTTTCCACAGCCAAGTCCAGAGCCGTCTGCTCGCACAAGTTTTTTTGGTCGAGACTCGCACCGGCCAATATCAATAGTCTCGCTGCATCAATATGCCCATTCGCTGCGGCAAACATCAGTGCTGTTTGACGAGGGCATGGTTCATGAAGCCTGAAGAGTCTATCGAGAGTGAGAAAGCTTTTGACGTTCACATCCGCACCTTTTGACACTAACACTTGAACAACTTCAGAGTGTCCGTTTTCAGCCGCGTATATTAATGCCGTTTTCCCTTCCTCGGAACCAATCTCACCTCTTCCGTTTACATTTGCACCATTATCAACAAGTGCTTTGACAATCTCGGTATGACCTTTCATTGCAGCTACCTCCAAGACCGTTGCCATGTGCCGACCCTTGACATTTATAACAGTGCCTACATTGGCGGCTACCTTATGACTAAGCAGTAATCTTACGATTTCGGCACGACCGTTTGAGACAGCCAGTGTCAATGGAGACTGACTCCATTCAACACCTTTGTCTGCTGTTGTCCCAGCATCCAGCAGCAATCTGGCGACCTCAATGTGCCCCTTCTCTGCTGCTAACATTAACGCTGTTCGCCTTTGATATGGATCGATAATTGGTGGCAGAGGCTCACCTAGCCAGTTCATCTCTTCTACCTTAGCCATAGAACCAACTGCATCTACATCAGATCTTTTACCTAGTAACAACTTTACTACTTCAATGTGGCCGCTTTCTGCTGCTAACATTAGTGCTGACGGCCCTTGCTGAACTACGGGACCCCAACGGAAATTTCTCAGCCTCTCTTGTGCATTTATATTAACACCTGAGTTTATTAGCCCCTGCACTGTAGTAACGTCACCTGTCGCGGCAGCTTTCCTCAAATTCAATTCTACTTTGGGATTCCCACAGCTTGCGAGAATAACTGGAAAGATAATGAGCATCAGGGTTGATAGTAGGTGGGTTAGGCCAGCCCGTAGTTTACCTGTGCAGGCTGGCGATAAACAAGAAGGCGTTGATCTAACTTGATGCTCCATAAGCTTTCCAATTCATTTCTAAGAGATGGGAGTTCATCCTCCGCAATTCTGTTAAGCTCAGAAGAGTATGCCCTCCACTAATCGTGCCTATGATGTCAAATGCCTTGCCTAAGTAGGCACTGCTTCCTTTACCAGTGAGGACACTTCGTATGAATAGAACAGCATTGCTGATAAGTACAAGGCAAACATAATAATGTTGAGAGGCATTGAGAAAGAGTAGAGTCGGGAAGTCATCAATGCCCCAAATATTCCTTGGCTAACGAACCAAAAGCAGAACGTATATATCATAAGCCTCAGAATGGGAGTGATTTTTCTGAAGATACTACCTTCTCCTTCTTTGGCTAAAGCCCATCCTCCTACTGCCCCCACTACGTATGCCGCATAAATGAGTGGGTGAAATGCGTTGATTGTGAGGGGAGCAATAGCTCCAAGAACGAAGGGAATATTGCTCGGAATTTTTCGTTTTATCAACTTCTCTATACCAAACCCGACCATCTTTCCTATACCAAACCCGACCATCATTATACCCGCAGAGATTCCCCCCATGATCGCTGGCTCATAGACGAATGTGCTGTAAGCAATAGAGAGCGGCTCAGCCTGCTCAACATTATGATAGAACAATACACCAACGCACACGAGTGGCAAGATGTGAACCAACGAGTACAGACGATTCGACGATAGATATCTGCCACAAAAGAAGAAGCTACTACAAACTATCACCAAAGCTACGCAGGCCGCGACAGGGTAGGGAGTTGCGACACCAAGGAGGCAATGCGCTAGAACAACGACCAGCGTAAGTAGGAACCATAATGCTTTCCATCGTGGCCGGATAATTGTCAAATGCCCCCAAACAAGAAAAGGGACCAATGCCACATATCCATATAGCGGCAAATACAGGTATGAAACTATCGTGCGCATGGTTATTCTTCCCCTACCCTCTCTTCAATCTGCCTAATGCCGCTTCGGCAATGGTGGTATGCAGGTTCTCTCCAAATCTCCGGCACCTAACTAAATCATTTAGCGTCTGACACGACTAACATTCACCGGAAAATTCAATTCTTTCAACTCAAGCTGATAGAACGCATTGAAGCCGGGATAACGTGCCGCTTCGCCAAGCTCTTCTTCAATTCGCAGCAATTGATTGTACTTGGCAATCCGATCAGTGCGCGAAGCCGAGCCGGTTTTAATCTGTCCGCAGTTTGTCGCGACAGCTAAATCTGCGATGAACGAATCTTCTGTTTCACCCGAACGATGCGAAGCGATAGCCGTATAATTATTGGTCTTCGCCAACTCTATCGCGTTCAGCGTTTCGGTCAGCGTCCCGATTTGATTGACTTTAATCAGAATCGAATTCGCTACAACTTCTTCAATGCCGCGTTCCAGATATTGCACGTTCGTCACAAACAAATCGTCGCCGACTAATTGCACGGTATCGCCAAGCTGTTCGGTGATTGCCGCCCAACCTGTCCAGTCGTTTTCGGCTAAACCGTCCTCAATGGAAATGATCGGAAATTGTTTGCACCAGTTGACCCAGTATTCAACCATCTCGTCCGAAGTCAGTTTGCGTTGATCGGATTTTTTGAAGACGTAATGGCCTTCCGAAAAAAATTCAGAGGAAGCCGGATCAAGCGCGATGGCGATTTGCTCGCCGGGCGTGTAGCCTGCACCGCTGATGGCTTCGAGGATGACTTCGATAGCTTCATCATTGGATTTCAAGCTCGGAGCAAAGCCGCCTTCATCGCCAACCGCTGTCGAATAACCGCGTTTTTTCAATACTCCTTTGAGCGTATGAAAAACTTCCGCGCCCCAGCGCAGGGCTTCAGCAAAGGTCGGCGCACCTGCGGGAACAATCATGAATTCCTGAAAATCTACGTTGTTGTCCGCGTGCGCTCCGCCATTGATAATGTTCATCATTGGCACGGGCAGCGTGCGTGCATTTGTGCCACCGAGGTATCGATAAAGCGGAACTTCCAATTCAGTTGCCGCCGCACGCGCAGTGGCGAGCGACACCGCCAGGATTGCATTCGCGCCAAGTTTTGATTTATTTGGCGTGTCATCCAAATCAATCATCGTGTGGTCAATGGCGGCCTGGTCAAAAGCCTCCATCCCGACCAATGCGTTATCAATTGCTTTGTTGATATTTTCCACGGCAAGTTTGACGCCCTTGCCCAGATAACGAACGGTATCGCCATCGCGTAATTCGACCGCTTCATTTTCACCGGTCGAAGCGCCAGACGGCACAGCCGCTCGCCCCCAGGCTCCAGATTCCAAAAAAACTTCCGCTTCGACGGTAGGGTTGCCACGCGAATCAAGAATTTCCCGCGCGTGGACTTGTTCAATCGCACTCATTATTTATTACCTTTCTGTACATGTTTATGGCCTGAAAAAATTAAGCATGTATCTTAGCGTGAGAGGCAGGAATGTCAAATCGGGGGATTTTTATTTATTGTGGTGAAGCTGCTCCCTAAGTGGTAGGGTGTAAAAATAGAAAGATATGATAAGGAGAAGTGGAAAGATGACTGTTACTGTTAAATCGCGCCCTGCCAACCAGCGTACCATTTTTGATGCACGCCGTTATGGTCGTCTGCTGGCGCAAACTGTTCCGGTGGTGATTCATAGCGCGGCAGAATGCAAACGTGCCAGCACTGAAATTGATCGCCTGCTGAGGAAAGGAAGTAATAATTTATCGCCCGAAGAGGAGCGTTTATTGGATTTGCTTTCGACCCTTGTCGAACGATACGAAGACGAAACCGAAATTTCCCCTCCTTCGCCGCCGCATCGAACGCTCCAATTTTTGATGGAGCAGAATGATCTGCGCCAGGTTGATCTAGTAAAGATATTTGGCTCCAGTGGACGCGTGTCTGAAGTCGTCAATGGCAAACGCGCCATCAGCAAAGCGCAGGCAAAAGCATTGGGCGACTTTTTTAAGGTGTCGCCGGAATTATTTATTTGAAGCAAATGTTGAGATTATGCCGTGGCTCAACTCCAAATTTCTATTTTCTAGCCTCAGGCCAAATACTCAGGATATTCCATTTCGATTACTTCGCCAGGCCGCGCTGGTTCTTTCAGCAACAGCAGCGCATCGCGCAGAACTTTTTTCTGCAAATCTTTCATACCAGGTTTGCCCAGCGAATTGCCAATTTTGAAATCTTTCGGAACCATTGCACGCGGTGGGCGCATTTGTTTTGAGACTTCGGGGCTGACGGTAATTAAGACTGTCGGAACTCCAAGCAATTCGATTTCACGTTGAACCGCGACGACCGTGCGGTGACAAACGTTTGGTCAGCCACCCGTTAAAATCACGGCATCGGCTCTGGAGCGTTTGGCTATTTCTTCTGCAATCTGTGGAGCCGTCTCTTCATACATCTGCTTCAACTGCATCGTGTAGCCCATGTATCCGACATGCTCTTTCGCCACGCCGCCAATAAATCCTTCAGCGTATAATTCACGGAGCGCGTCAAGCGGGAAGACGACATTAATGTCTTGATCAGCGTCCGTATGATCGTAATGGTGATGCGTCACCATTAATTCGGCGGTTGCAACTTCGCCGCCGATGACTCTGAAAGTTAAGTCACCCAGTTCATCAGCGATATTAAAAGCAGATTGATCTTTGCGATGCACTCCGCCGGCAGTGACGAGAGCAATCGTAGCTTTGGATAACTCTCGATCAAACGGCGTGAACGGTACGCATTTACGCGACATTAGTCCCATAATAGTTTCGAGTTTCGGGTTTCGAGTCTCGGGTTTTTGTTGCGTAATGAACAGGGTTTTCGATTAAGTACCAGTTACTACCGCTACTAAAACTCGAAACCCAAAACCCGAAACTCGAAACTAATTTACAACTTTCTAAGAACATCGAAGATTTCTTCGTTGTCGGGTTGTTTGGAAATATCGTGGATGTCCACGTGCGCGACTTTGCCCTCTTTATCAATCACAAACAGGGCACGTTCGGTGATGCCATCAGCGTCACGATAGGCACCGAAAGATTTTGCGACTTCACCTTTGGGATTGAAATCTGCGAGCAGGTCGTAAGTGATACCGCCGAGGCTTTTGGCCCAGGCGACGTGGGAAGGGATCGAGTCAATTGAGATACCCAGAACCTGGGTATCAGCCTCCGCGAAGCGTGCTAAGTCGGCTTCATAGGAAGGCATTTGCACCGTTCAGACAGGTGTCCAGTCGAGGGGGTAAAACGCAATAAAAACGTTCTTGTTACCCTTAAAATCAGAGAGCTTGACCTTTTTGCCGTTATGGCTGGCAAGCTCAAAATCAGGCGCTACATCGCCAATATTCAGGCTCATTTTTAATCCTCCAAATAAATTTAATCATTCAGCCAAAAAAGCTGACGCGGAATTATAAGCAGGTTGGAGGCGTAAGACAACAGATGGCAAGGGCGGCACGTATTTGTGCGGAGAAGCAGAAATTTCCGTAACAACTATCCGAGCATTCCATAAGCAAGCAAAAAAAGGACGCCGATCCAACTGACAGCTCCCCCGAAGGAAACCAGTCCGACGAAACGAAAGCCTGGATGTAGCGGCTGTGAAGATTTGAGCCAGTGCTTAATGGCGGTGCGCAAGTGCGACAAGCTGCCCAGCAGCCAGTACAGCCAGCCCCCAACGTTCGCGGCAGAAAGAATTCCGGTGAGGACTTTGTAATCGTCAGCATCACTGTAAACCACCAGAAAACCAAGCGAGGCAGCAGCGGCACAATTCCATAACGGAACCAGGCAGACAAGCGCCATTATTTGCCGAGCAAATGAGTCAGTCCCATCCAAAATCTTTGGCTTCATAGTCCATTCTCCCAAATTGAAGAACACTCTTGATTAATTGGGGCGCCAGAACTTGGCGCAGCAGGCACAGCGCAAGTATCGCTTAAGTTCGTAAAACAGTCCAGTCGGTAATTGTTAATTTTTTTGAGGAACAAAACAGAAAACGTGGCGTGTAGTGGATGTAAAGATCGTGTATACTTTGGCACTCGCCCCACTTTTGTTAACCCCGCGAGCCGCCCCATCGCCACCAGGTAAATTTCCGGCAAGAGATACCAACGATGGATGCCACTGACTGGCAATTTAAAGAATGGCAAAAATGAACGATCTTTCGGGTTACGATTCGAGCAACAGGACGAATAACGATTTTGCAACTAATGAGGCAAGTTCCCCTCAACCTGAAACGATGACCACACTCACACTAGGCGCTGATTTCAATCACGCCGCTCATAATCAGGCCCTTGAAACCGCAATAGATGCCAGCACGGGCGCACGTACTGGCAGTGAATTGAGGTATGACGACTCCATCCCGGTGGAACGCATGGACGATCACATGCTGATTGCCGGAACCCGGATCGGTGAGGAACTGGCTTTTCAGGAACTGGTCAATCGTTATCGCAATCCGATCACGAATTTTGTCTATCGGATGTTGAATGATTATGAGCGTGCCGTTGATTTGGCGCAGGAAACTTTTGTTCGTGTCTATATGAATGTAGATCGTTATCAGGCGAATTACAGCTTTTCGACGTATATCTATCGCATCGCATCGAATCTGGCGATTAGCGACTTGCGTCAGCGCAAACGCCGCAAGCTGATTCCGATTCCAACTTTTTTTGATAAAGATGGCGATGAAGTTGAAATGGAATTGCCGGATGAACGAAATGTCAGCCCGGACACTACGATGATTAATGATGAACGCCGGCGGGCAGTAGCAAAGGCCATCACGACGTTGCCCGAAAAATACCGCACCGCCGTTATTTTACGCGATGTAGAAGGGCGCAGTTATGAGGAAATCAGCCAGGTCCTGGGACTGTCTGATGGAACGGTGAAATCGCGGATCAATCGGGCCAGGAATTTGCTCAAGGAAAAACTAAGCGAATATTTGTAGCAAGTGATTTATCTCTGGATCAGGTGGCAGAATTTTGGAAATAGCAGTGCGTTAATAGTTAAGAATATTGGCTTCGAGGAGATTTTAATTTATGAAGGGCTATAACCCCCTACCCAATAAAAATTCTGACGACTTGCAGGGTGTCTTGTCGTTACTCAGAGATTTGCCCCGCGTGAATGCGCCAGCGGATTTCAATGCCAGCCTGAAAGCACGCCTCGCAGTGGCAAAAGCTGAAGCCAGTGAATTTGCCGACATTTCCGCTTTGGTCAAAGATTTACCGCGCGTAGCCGCT
>JAYSTY010000440.1:0-13532 GCA_043719385.1 Blastocatellia bacterium
GACATTGGTTTTACCTCGGTATTAAAAATAGATTGGAAGAACTAAGTGAAGGAATATAGCACGACAAATCACTGCTTGTCAGCGGTCATTTAGGTTTGAATTTAGTTTCGGTCACTTCGCATGACACATCGCCATCTTCAAACCTGACCGCAATCTTTTGGCCGATTTTTAATGCCGCGCCGTGTGACACTAATTGCCCGACCTCATCGCGCACAATTGCATAGCCGCGACTTAATACTGACAGGGGCGAAAGCATTTCAAGCTTGCCTGCCAAAAGCGAAAGCTGATGCCGTCGGCGCTCAAGGGTCGTTTGCATGGCGCGTTGCAAATGTTGCTGCCCGACCTGCAAACGCGCCTCAGCCACCGCCAGCGGCGCACGCCAATCTGAAACCAGCAAACGATGATTCGCGCTTTCAATCCTGAGCCGCACGCGCTGCAAATTATTTTTCAAAGCCGCCGCCGCACGCACTTCGAGTTCGCGTACACGAGAGCTAAGTTTGATGATCGTGCCGATAGTTTCCGCAAAGCCCTGGCTTTCAACCAGGTCGCGGACTTCGTTGCGCCACTGCATTAAATAATAATCCATCGCACGTCCCAGATAGGCGAGCAAGCCATCAACCTGATCGCGTAATTCCTGCATCTCGACCGCCACAATTTCTGCCGCCGCCGATGGAGTCGGCGCACGTTTATCGGCAACCAGATCAGCAATCGTGAAATCTGTTTCGTGTCCGACAGCGGAAATCACCGGAATTTTTGCCGCGTAAATTGCTCGTGCAACAATCTCTTCATTGAAAGCCCATAAATCCTCGATTGAACCGCCGCCGCGTCCAACAATGATGACATCAAGGCCAAATTTTTCAGCGTTATCGCTGAGCAATTTTATCGCCTGGGCAATTTCAACTGCGGCTCCTGCACCCTGGACACACACCGGAGCCAGCAAGACATCTATGCCGGGATTGCGGCGTTCAAGGACGTGCAGCATATCCCGAATCACAGCGCCGGCAGGCGAAGTCACAATGCCGATTTTGCGCGGAACCATGGGCAGCGGACGTTTGCGCTCGTCGTCAAATAACCCTTCTTCCTGCAACCTGCGCCCAAGCTGCTCAAACGCCAGTTGCAGCGCACCGACGCCAATCGGTTCCATTGATTCGACGTTAAGCTGATAGTTACCACTCTTTTCCCAAACCGAAAGTCGCCCGCGCACTTTGACTTCCAAACCATTTTCAGGATCGAAGCGTAACAGGCGATTCCATTGCTTGAAATAAACGCCGCTGATTTGCGCAAGGTCGTCCTTGAGCGTGAAATACCAATGCCCGGAAGGATATTTTTTGAAGTTGGAGATTTCGCCCTGGACAAACAAATCACGGAATTCTGATTCGAGTGAGTCTTTTATGTCCGCCGTCAATTCACTCACCGAAAGCACAGGGTTTTCGGCGAAGAGCGATTGCGTTAAATTTTTTGGGCGCGTGCGTCGGGGCATTTATGTTAGTCGCAAATTGTGGAGCGACTGTCAGAGTCTGGAACTGTCGAGGAATTTTTCTTTACTATAAAATCCTGACAGGTTCCAAAAAAGTAGTTTATCACAGCTAATTGAATGAAGTTCTCTATAAGTCACAGTATCTGGTTTTCATTCGTGCTGAAATTCAGTAGTATTAGTTTTTTCCTGATAATGCAAGACTTCGCAGAGGAACTCCTTTCAGCAATATCACATTAAATATGAATGCCACCACGATTTCACAGCGTATTCAAGGCGAATTACGAAACATTGGTTATCGTGATGATCTCCTAATTCCTGATTACGAATATGCTGATTCTTCAAGTGATATTCATCCCTTGCGTCGAATCCTGTTGGCCGGATTTGCACAAACACCTCCAACTTATCGAAATGCCTGTATTGGTGTAGTTGCGACAAACGGGCTTTCCGGCACAGACCTCATTAAAAATCATCGCTCATTAGGTGCACCGTTAATTTTCGAGACTGGTTCCACTTTTGTCAACAGGTGGAAAATGACTCGTAGCGGCGATCCTGAATTCATTGAAAGAATTGAGTCCAGGCAGATTGAAAATGCCTTTGCCAGAAATAAAGAAATATGGCAGCCTGAAAAAATATTTCGAGCCAAATCCATCAGTTTAGAAAGCTCTCCATACCAGTTGGATTTCATTGACATCGGACTAATGCCCGCATTGGAAGGAACAACCCACAAAAAACTGGAGCGGTTATTAAAAGAAACTTTTGCAGAAATCATCAAGCTTTACCAACGATACAATCAAAACGCACCTTCATCGGAATACATATTTCGCCTGGTTTTTCGCTTAATTGCAGCTAAGGTTTTCCGTGATCGTAAATTTCCTGGAGAATGGGAATCGAACGACGCAGCAGATGTTCTTAAAGCTGTGGAGACTCATTACAATGCTAACTCCCAAAATGTACTGCCGGCAATAAAGTATCGGCGAGAAATTTTATCTCTCGCCTGGGAACTTATTTCATCGGCATTTCATTTCCAGAACCTGTCTGTGGATGACCTCGCTTTCATCTACGAAAATACGTTCATAACTGACAAAACTCGAAAAAAATATGGCACGCATAGCACACCTCCCAGCGTAGCAGAATATATTGTTCGTAAACTTCCCTTTGAAGAACTACAACAAAACGAGAGACACGTGTTAGAACCATGTTCTGGACACGGGATTTTCCTTGTCTCCGCAATGCGACGCCTGAGAGAATTATTGCCATCTGACATTTCAGACAAGCAAAGACATCGTTACTTTGTAAATCGTCTGGTTGGCATTGAAGTAGACGCTTTTGCACAAGAAGTTTGCCGGCTTTCGTTGATGTTGGCAGATTACCCAAATCCTAATGGCTGGCGTTTATACAATGAAGATGTTTATTCAACCAATTACTTAGAACAAGAATTGAAGCGCGCAGATATTGTTCTTTGCAATCCGCCATTCGAGAAATTTACGAATGAAGAACGCGCAGAATACGGCACAGCAATCGAACGCGTGCAAAAGCCAGCCGAACTATTACGACGCATTCTTTCAAATCCTCCCGCTTTGTTGGGTTTCATTTTACCCTTGGCCTTCAATACAGGGAATTCGTATCGCTACTTTCACTACGAATTAGCCAAATCATATGGGCAAATCGAATTGGCGGAGTTACCCGAAGTATTTAATTACTCTGATGTTCCAACGACCTTGCTCTTGGCTTCTGAAAAACGTGCACAAAATACCTCGGTTGCAATTTCCTGTCGAACTTTTACTGATGAAAGTTTCAAGCAATTATTTACAGAGTGGAAAGAACCTATTGCAACATCCGAATTGCGTGCTGTATCAGAAAGTAGTAAGACAACTCTTTCCTTATGGCTCCCTCGTCTTTCGCAAGTTTGGCGTTACCTATCAGATTTTAAGAGACTCGAAGTGTGTGCTGAGATACATCAAGGTATTAACTGGAAAGGGCGCCCACAATCTTTCAAACGAGGTGAAAGACGCACAGATGTGATTTCCGATGTAGAAACACCTGGTTTTAGGTTAGGTGTTGCTAGAACAGAGAGTTCGCTCCGGCAATATCAACTACAGGGTATACAGTACCTCTCTCTTTTACCACAAGATCAATTTAACTATGCTTATCTGTATCCCTGGGATCAGCCCAAAGTTGTATGCAATGAAGCTCGGTTAAGTCGTGGACATTGGAGGCTTGGTGCCATTGCCGATTCAAAGGGACTTGCTTTTTCAAAAAGTTTTTTTGCTTTTTGGCCAAAAGAAAAAATTTCAATCTTTTCATTAGCAGCCATTTTGAACTCTCCTCTCACGAATGCTTGGGTTAGCGTCAACGATCTACAGATACACAATCACATTAAGACACTAAAAGCTTTACCTATTCCTAATTTAGATTATTTAGCCGATGGCGGAGAAATAGATTTGCTATCGCACAAATTACATAATCAAATTCAGGAAAAACAAGACGCGCTTTTATTTTCAGATGATTCATCTCTCAAGCAACTTCTCCTACAACTGGATGCTGCCGTGCTGAAGGCTTATGACTTGCCACCTATCTTAGAGAGAGAACTACTTGATCTATTTCAAGGTGTTCCGCGTCCAGTGCCTTTTAATTTTAATGGATATTACCCACCTGACTTCAATGCTTACTTGCCATTGCACGAAATAATCTCCGATGAATTTCAAGAAGCACGTGTAGATCGCTTTCTTGAAAAATTTCAGCCTATTAATGACCCTGTGATTTCCGAAATGTTTGCATGGATAACAGGAGAGTAGGTAATGGCGGTTTATTTGCTTGATACAAATGTTGCTTCTTGTCTTCTTGATGTACAGCGCAAGGAGCATGCGGTTGCGTTAGATTTTGTGAGGAATGTTGGCATTGATAGCCACATATATATTTCATGCGTCACAGTTGCTGAAATTCAATACGGTTACAAACTCTATCCAAACGTTGATCTTGTTCGCAAGCAAGTCATTGAGCAGGGGCTGAACCAATTTCACATTCGTAATATAGATCGCCATGTAGCAGAATCATACTCAGAAATTAAAGCTGCACTTTTTCGGCAGTTTGTGAGCAAGGATAAAAAAGGGAGATTTTTGAAGAAAAGACCAGAAGAGCTTATAGACAAGACGACAGGGAAAGAACTTGGTATTCAGGAAAATGATCTTTGGATCGCTGCAATTGCAGTTCAGTACAATTTGGTTCTAGTCACGCAAGATAAAATGAAAAACATTCGGCAGGTAATTCAGAAACTCCACCCTAAATTCCAATTTGTATCTTTGCCCAATTAGCAATTTCTTGCAAAAAAAGAGGCGACCGCTCTCGGCAACCTCTTTTTTCATTTCTCTAATCTTGAGATTACGCCTTCGCAATCAACTGCCGCAGCACATACGGCAAGATGCCGCCGTGCAAGTAATATTCGACTTCAATGGGCGTATCAATGCGGAGGATCACAGGGACTTCCTGCGGCTCACCATTGGCGCGATGAATCACTAAATTCACATTCATCATTGGCCTGATACCATCTTCCAGACCTGTGATGTCAAACGATTCTGTGCCGTCCAAACTTAACGTTTGTGCCGTCACGCCGTCTTTGAACTGACACGGCAGGACGCCCATGCCGACTAAATTGGAACGATGAATGCGCTCGAAGCTTTGGGCAATGACTGCGCTCACCCCCAATAGCCGTGTCCCTTTTGCCGCCCAATCACGCGAACTTCCTGTGCCATATTCCTGCCCCGCGAAAATAACCAGCGGCGTCCCAAGCTCCTGATATTTCATTGCGGCATCGTAAATGCTGAGTTGTTCACCGCTCGGTTGCAGCTTCGTCACGCCGCCCTCAACGCCAGGAACCATCAGGTTTTTGATGCGGACGTTGGCAAATGTGCCACGCGTCATAATGCGATCATTGCCGCGCCGTGAACCGTAGGAATTGAAATTTGCGGGCGTCACATTTTGTGCCTGTAAATAAATACCCGCTGGCGAAGTCGCCTTAATCGAACCCGCTGGCGAGATGTGATCAGTGGTGACCGAATCGCCAAAAATCGCCAGAGCACGCGCTCCTGTCAGATTCGCGGCAGTCCCGGCGTCCATCCCGAAATTTTCAAAAAACGGCGGTTGCTGAATATACGTTGATTTTTCATCCCATTGATAAACATCGCCCGTGCTGCTGGGGATTTCATTCCACAAGGGATTTTCGGACGTGAAATCGCTGTACAGACGACGATAGGTTTCAGCATCCGTTGCCGCGCTCATCACAGCTTTTATTTCGTCCTGTGATGGCCAGATGTCCTGTAAATAAATGTCTTTGCCATCCTGATTTTTTCCAACCGGCTCGCTGGACAAATCAATATTGACGCGTCCCGCCAGAGCAAAAGCCACAACTAAAGGCGGTGACATCAGAAAATTAGCTTTGATATTTTGATGCACACGCGCTTCAAAATTACGATTGCCCGATAAGACCGAAGCAGCTACGACATCATTTTTCGTGAGGGCCTCTTCAAGGCCAGCATCAAGTGGGCCGGAGTTCCCAATACAGGTCGTACAGCCATAACCGACGGTATTAAATCCAAGCTGATCCAGATATTCCTGCAACCCGGTTTTGTGCAAATATTCTGTGACGACACGCGATCCCGGCCCCAGTGAAGTTTTGACGGCGGGATTTACTGTCAGTCCGTGCGCAACAGCTTTTTTGGCCAACAATCCGGCGGCCAGCATCACGCCGGGATTGGAAGTATTCGTACAGGAAGTAATCGCGGCAATCAGGACATCTCCATGTCCTAAATCCACAGACATTTCAGGAAGCTCAGTGGGTGCGCTGTCCACGCGATCAGGCGTCGGACGATTATTCATCATTTCAGTTTCTGTCCACGTGCTGGTATTGTCCGCCGTTGTCTTATCTGTTTTAGCGCGTGGGACAGTTTCCGAGTCCTGCGAGCCACCTCCGGTTAATGTCTTCGGTGCTTCGCGTGGATGTGAGCCAATCGTCGCCGCAAATCGCTGAGTTATTTCTGTCATTGGTTTGTCGTAACCATTTTCACTGGCTGGCTTATGAAATAATTCAGTAAATTTTGCTTTCATCTGGCGCAACTCAATCCGATCCTGCGGACGTTTCGGGCCAGCGACACTCGGTACAACATCTGCCAGGTTTAATTCTAAAGTCTGGCTATATTCGATGTCGCCAGCCTGCGGCATTCCAAACAACTCCTGCGCCTTGAAATAATTTCTAAACGATTCGACCTGTTCATCACTGCGACCTGTCGCCTTCAGGTAATTGCAAGTCTCTTCGTCAATCGGGAAGAAGCCCATCGTCGCCCCGTATTCAGGCGCCATGTTCGCAATCGTGGCGCGATCCACCAGTGACAATGAAGCCGCACCTGCGCCAAAATATTCGACGAATTTGCCAACGACTTTCGCTTTGCGCAACATTTCGGTGCAGGTCAAAACCAAATCCGTCGCCGTCACACCTTCTTGCAATGTTCCGTGTAAATGGAAGCCGACGACATCAGGAGTCAGGAAATAGACGGGTTGCCCAAGCATTCCGGCTTCGGCCTCAATGCCGCCAACGCCCCAGCCGACAATCCCCAAACCATTAATCATCGTCGTGTGCGAATCGGTTCCGACCAATGTATCAGGATAGTAAATACCATCTTTTTCGAGGACGCCTTTCGCCAGATATTCGAGGTTAACCTGATGCACAATGCCGATGCCGGGCGGCACGACTTTGAAGGTGTCGAACGCCTGCATGCCCCATTTCAAAAATTCGTAGCGCTGGCGATTGCGCTGAAATTCGATTTCCATGTTTTTTGTCAGCGCATCAGAAGTGCCGAAATAATCCACTTGGATCGAATGGTCTACCACTAAATCTACGGGTACGAGTGGTTCAATAACTTTCGGGTTCTTACCAAGTCCGGCAACCGTTGAGCGCATCGCCGCCAAATCCACCAGCAACGGTACACCTGTGAAATCCTGTAAGACTACGCGGGCCACAACGAAAGGAATTTCGGCAGTGCGCGTTTCGTTCGGCTTCCAGTTAGCCAAAACCCGCACGTCGTTTTCGCTGATTTTTTTACCGTCATAATTACGCAGCACGGATTCCAGTACGATGCGAATGCTGACAGGTAATTTTGAAATGGCGGCGACGCCTTCTTTTTCCAGTTGCGGGAGCGAGAAATATTGCGCGGTTTTATCGCCGCTGCTGGTGAATGATTGAAGGGCATTAAATAAGTTGTGTGACATAGAACCTCGTGGAGAAAAATGAGCCTGGGGCTAAAAGAATGAGTGTAAAGGTTGGGGTGAGAAATCGTCAAGCAACAGTGGTTGCGCAAGCAGATACATCCTGCCTGATGGTTCAGGCTTGTCCAAAACTGAATATTAGGTTAAATCACTATTCACATTTTCCCTTCGTAGTTTTATCGTTTCACTAACGGGTTTCCTGAAAAATTCCCGGAAGTCACTTATGCAACTGGAGTGAAAAAATTATGGATCGTCGTAAATTTCTCAAATCGTCTGTCCTCGGTGTTACGGGCACAATGCTCAGCGCCTCCCTGTACAAAGCATTAAGTGCGCCATTGCCAAAAATGAAAATCACGCGGGTGCGCTATTACGAATCGCCGCTCTCGCGTCCGATGGTCAATCAAAGCATGCACATCGTGGTCGTAGAAACTGACGCTGGCATTACTGGCATTGGCGAAGGCGGTTACGTGGACGGGATTCGGGAATGCGCCGAAATGGTTATTGGCGAAGACCCGACACGCATTGATCATTGCTGGCAACTGATGCTGCGCGGTAGATTTTATCCCGCCGGACGGGAAAAGCTGCACGCGATTGGAGCCATAGATATGGCGCTTTGGGACATCAAGGGCAAAGCTCTCGGCGTACCCATTTGGCAATTGCTCGGCGGCCAATCACGCGAATATATCGAATGTTATTCAACCGGAGCGATCAAAGTTCCAGGTGGTGTGAAGGAAAACGCACAGGCCACGATTGCTGCGGGTTTTCGCGCATTTCGCACTTCGGTCGTTGATCCCGAAAATAATGGCGCGTTTATTTCGCAACGAATGGTGCGCAAAACTTTTGAGCATTGCCAGCAAATTCGTGCCGCCATCGGCCCTGATGCAGACTGGGCGATTGATTACCATACGCGGCTGGATTTTCCTGATGCGGTGCGATTAAGTACGCTGCTGGAACCGCTGGAACCGTATTTCTGCGAAGACCTGATCCGGTCAGAAAATAACGCTGTATACCGCGAATTACGCAAACAGGTGAAAGTGCCAATAGCCGTCGGCGAACAACACAGTACGCGCTGGGACATCAACGAATTGATCGAACAACATTTAATTGATTACAATCGCATCACGATTCCGAATTGCGGCGGCATTACGGAATATGCGAAGCTCGCGGCGATGAGCGAAATGCACTATGTTGGACTGACTCCACATTTCACCGGCCCTGTCAGCGAAGCCGCAGTCTCACACGTTTGCACTGCATTTTCCGGGCCTGTGATGATGGAGATGGCGGGACTCTATAAACCCGACAACATTGATTATTTGCCCAAAGTTTTTGATTTCAAAGACGGTAAGATTTGGCCTAACGAACGACTCGGCCTGGGCGTAGAGTTTGATGCCTCGAAATTAAAAATGACGGCGGAATTCAGCACACGTAAGCACCCGATCACAACTTTTCGGCGACCTGATGGCTCATTAACGAATTGGTAATAGCAGTTAATATTTCAACAAATAGTTATGAAAATCAAAATTTTTCTCCTGCTCATTTTCGTAGTCGCATTTCTCACACTCCCTGTTTTCAGGCCTTCCAACGTTTCGGCGGCGAAACGTCTGCCCAACATCGTGATTATTTTTATTGATGACATGGGCTACGCGGATGTCGGCGCGTTCGGAGCGAAATATAAAACGCCGAACATTGATCGGATGGCGAAAGAAGGTATTCGCTTCACGGATTTTCATGTCTCGCAACCTGTCTGTTCAGCTTCACGCGCATCGTTGCTGACGGGTTGTTATGCCAATCGGATTGGGATTAACGGCGCATTAATGCCAACGGCGAAACACGGCATCAGCGACAACGAAGTCACGATGGCGCAGATGCTGAAAACGAAAGGCTACGCGACCGCGATTTACGGCAAATGGCACCTCGGACATCATCCGCAATTTCTGCCAACGCGGCACGGCTTTGATGAATATTTTGGTTTACCCTACTCCAACGATATGTGGCCTAACAATCCCGCCGCGAAGGCCGGAGCGTATCCACCATTGCCCCTCATCGAAAACGAAAAAGTTGTCCAACTCCAGCCTGATCAATCGCAACTGACGAAGTGGTATACCGAACATGCAGTCAGCTTCATCGAACGCAACAAAGCGAAACCATTTTTTCTCTACGTCCCGCACACGATGGTACACGTCCCGCTGTTCGTGAGTGAGCGCTTCAAGGGATCGTCGAAAATGGGGCTTTACGGCGATGTCGTGCAGGAGCTGGATTGGAGTGTGGGCGAAATTCTTGGCTCAATTAAGAAGCAGGGACTCGACAAAGATACACTCGTAATTTTTACTTCGGATAATGGCCCCTGGCTCTTGTACGGTGAACACGGCGGATCATCGGGGCCATTTCGTGAAGGCAAAGGAACCACTTGGGAAGGCGGTACACGCGAGCCATTTATTGCGCGCTGGCCGGGAAAAATTCCTGCTGGTCGCGTGATGAATCAACCGGCGATGACAATTGATCTGTTCCCGACCATCGCCAAATTAGTCGGCGCAGAATTGCCTAAACATAAAATTGACGGACTGGATATTTGGCCTTTGCTGACAGGGAATCCAAACGCGAAAAATCCGCACGAAGCTTATTATTTTTATTACAACACCAACGAACTGCAAGCCGTGCGAAGCGGGAACTGGAAACTGATTCTGCCGCATAAATATTCTTCCATTATTGATCAGCCCAGAGCCAAAGATGGCGTGCGAGGAAGCTATAAAACTTCGGCGGCAGGACTGGAGCTATACGATTTGGAAAAAGATGCAGGCGAGACAACCGATGTCGCGGCGAAATTTCCCGAAGTCGTCAAACGCCTCGAAGCCTTAGCTGAAAAAGCCCGCGAAGATATGGGTGATTCGTTGACCAATCGGATCGGCAAAGGCACACGCACACCAGGGCGCTTACCAGAATAAAAAATTTCGGTGCTAAACTACGCCTGAAATTTTGTCAGCAACTTATGACGTGAGGAAAAGAAAAATGCTGCGCTATTACCTGAAATTAACGTCGTTGATAATCTTCTTTGGCCTTAGCTCCATCCTGAAAACTTCAGCCGCATACCGTGTTGATGGTAAGGACGAATTCTTTGAAACAAAAATCCGCCCGATCCTCGCAACCGCTTGTTATGAGTGCCACACCGATGCTGCCAAAGGCGGATTGCGCGTAGATTCACGCGAAGCCTTACTCAAAGGCGGCAAACGCGGCGCGGCGCTGATTATCAGCAAGCCGGAAGAAAGCCTGCTCATCAAAGCCATCAGCCATTCTGACGAAAATCTGAAGATGCCGAAAGGCGGTGCGAAGCTCAAAGATGAACAGATTGCTGCGTTGTCACAATGGATCAAAGATGGAGCGTATTGGCCTGCCGCAACAGTCGTCAAAAACGATTACGTTATCAAGCCAGAACAAAAAACTTTCTGGTCATTTCAACCGCCTGGCAATCCAACAATTCCAACCGTCAAAGGCAAAATAAATAACTCGATAGACAATTTTATTCTGGCAAAACTTGAAGCCAAAGGATTCGCTTTCAATCCAGCAGCAGATAAATACACATTGATTCGTCGCGCTACGTTTGACTTGATTGGATTACCACCAACGCCGGAAGAAATTGATGCGTTTCTCGCGGACAAATCTTCTGATGCTTTTGCCAAAGTTGTAGACAGGTTGCTCGCCTCAAATCGTTACGGTGAGCGTTGGGGCAGGCATTGGTTAGACGTGGCGCGTTATGCAGATTCAGAAGGACTGGCCACAACTGACGGCGGCATCGCAAGCTGGTTTCCGTACTCGTACAGCTATCGTGACTGGGTGATTCGGGCGTTCAATGAAGACCTGCCATACGATCAATTTTTGCTGCATCAAATCGCGGCGGATCGTGTGCCGAATAATGATGCTAAAAATTTAGCGGCGCTCGGATTTTTGACGCTGCGGCGCGGCGCGGCGGATATCACAGCCGAAGACAAAATTGATGACCAGATTGATGTCGTCTCGCGTGGATTGATGGGCTTAACGGTGAGTTGCGCTCGTTGTCACAATCACAAATTTGATCCAATTCCGACGAAAGATTATTACTCATTTTTCAGCATCTTTGCCAATTCACGCGCACCAAAAGATTTGCCGCTGCTTGATCCAAAATCTTCTGGAGGCGAAAAAGAAATAACGCTCAAAGCTGAGATCAAAAAAATTGAAGACGAAATTACGAAGAAGCGTGAGACACGTTTTCCAGAATTATTGACCAGTTATCGCGCCGCTGAAGAAATCACAAAATGTCTGATGTCCGCCCATGATGCGCGTAACCTGAAAAAAGAAACGGAGCTGGTCGCGTTAGCCTCTGACAGAGATTACAACTTATTTTTGATGAAGCGCTGGCGCGATTTTTTGGTCAAAGAAGGTGAGAATGAAAGCTGGATTGTCTGGCAAAAAATGAGCGCTATTCCGGCTCCTGAATTTGCCATCAAAGCCTCATCAACATTGGCTGCAACGCTGTCCGATGTAAATCACAAAATCAACTCACTTGTCGCCAAAGAATTCTCTACGCCACCTGCTTCAATGCGTGAAGTCGCCGAACGCTACGGCAAATTACTCGCTAGTTTTGACAAGGCAGAAAAGCTTACAAATCCCGATGAAGAAGCGTTACGACTCGCATTGCAGGGCAAAGATTCTCCGACTGATATTGCATTGAAAGACTTCGAGCAAATCCAACTCGTTGCCGATGGGGCATTTGAATTTGGCAAACGACAGGTAATTGAAAAATTGCGCATCACTTATGCGTATGACGATGCTCCGCCGCGTGCGATGGCACTGGAAGACAATCCCGAATTGCAGCCCGGCGTTGTGCTTGTTCGTGGGAATCCGAATAACAAAGGCGAGCAGGTCGAACGACATTTTTTGCAAATTCTCGCGGGAGAAAATCGTCACCCCTTCACCAACGGCAGTGGACGATTAGAGCTTGCGCAGTCCGTCGCCAGCAAAGAAAATCCGCTCACGGCGCGGGTGCTGGTCAATCGAATCTGGCAGCATCATTTCGGCAATGGCATTGTGCGAACGCCCAGTGATTTCGGTCTTCGCGGTGATGCTCCCACGCATCCTGAACTGCTTGATTACCTCGCCAATTATTTCATCACGAATGGTTGGTCAATGAAAAAAATGCACCGCCTGATGATGCTTTCACGGACGTATCAACAAGCCAGCGCCAACAACGAAGCGGCGAGCAAAGCTGACCCTGAAAATAAATTATTGTGGCGAATTAATCGGCGGCGGCTGGATTACGAAGAATTGCGCGATTCATTGCTCGTGGCGGGCGGCAACATAGATTTCAAAATAGGCGGATTGCCACAAAATGCCGCCAGTTGGCCTTTCATGCATCGCCGCACAGTCTACTCATTTATTGATCGCGTCGCCCTGCCGAATGATTATCAGATCTTCAATTTTGCCAGTCCCGAATTTCACAGCCCACAACGATATTTGACAACGGTTCCGCAACAGGCGTTGTTCTGGATGAACAGCCCGTTTGCGATGGAGCAGGCGCAGGCATTGATGAAACGCCCTGAAATCGGGGCAATGAACAATCCTCGTGATCGCATCAGCAAACTGTATCGCGTAATTTATGGACGCTCCGCCAGTGAAGAGGAAATTTCGTTGGGATTAAAATTCATCACGAATTCCGCTGTCGCTACAACTGAAAATTCCAGCCCGAGCAAGACAAATGATTGGCAATACGGACAGGGAGAATTCGACGAGACGACGAAGCAAACAAAAGATTTTCTGAAGCACGAATATT
>JAYSTY010000045.1:0-26203 GCA_043719385.1 Blastocatellia bacterium
ACCAGACGGCGCACCAGCGGAACAATGTCAGTGGCGCGCTCAAGCAAAATTCCGGCCTTGTGGCGCACCAGCAAATTCGCAGTTTGTGATTCCTGCGGCATGGGCGTCGTCGTGACATCGGCAATGATCGGCAGCTTTGAGGCTAAAGCTTCAAAGGTGGTCAGGCCGCCAAGTTTGGAAACCATCACGTCTGCCGCACGCATCACTTTTTCCATCGCATCGGTGTAACCAATAATTTTAATGGGAAAGGCCGAGCGGCGAGCGATAGCTTCGGCGTCACGCTGAAGCTGTTGATTATTCCCCGCCACAAAGATTGCCTGCGTGTTAACCAACTGTTCACTCTGGTCAACTAATTGCTCAAAGATATGAGGAATGTTGCCGCCACCGACCCATCCGGCATTTACAAAGACTGTAAATTTGTCAGGATCAAGTCCGAGTTCGCTCCGTGCAATAACTCTGTCCTGGTCGTCTTCATATTGAAATTTAGGATGAATCGGGATGCCGCAGATTTTAATTTTTTCAGGCTGGATGCCGTAATCAATCAGTTGTTGACGAGCTTCTTCCGTGGCAACTAAATACAAGCTCACATCTTCGCAAGCCCAGCCCCGCCAAAATCCGTAGCAGGGATCAGTGACCACAGTAACCAGTGGAATCGTATCAAGCAGTCCGAGTTCCCGCATCATACGGGCGAAAAGATGCTGTGTCATCGGATGCACAGAAATTACGATCTGTGGGCAAAAGCGCTCGAAAAGCTGTTTTAAATAGTTGGCTCCCAGCCGATAAATCAAATTCGATTCATTGGGTTTGAAGCGCTCAATCGCCGCATAGTAATATTTCATCAGCGGTTGATGATACCGCAGCAGATAATTATAAAATTCTGCCAGTTTTTGCGCGAGAAAGTGTGATTCTTCAATGGCACGCGCGATATTGACCAGACAACCGGGGGCTGAAAATCGCTTCAGTCCATCAGCAATAGCTGCCGCCGCGCTAGTATGGCCTCCGCCGGTGGCAGAAGTAATGATGAGGATTTTTTTTATGCGCTCTTCCATGAAGTGGCGTGTACTTGTTGAGGCTTATTTTTTTACTTAATTGACACTCGCTTCAATCATCTTTCCGCTCACTTCGGCTTTATGTGATTTCTTCAATTGATATTCCAGCTTTTTAATTTGGATCAGGTGCTTGGGATTAAAAGCGAGTGAAGGATAATAACAATTTGATTCATGCGTGCAATGACAACCGCTGCGTGCGTGTTGGCGGCGCTTTTCCATTTCCGGTGAATTCCAGAGCTTCCAGAAATTCCAGTCGTAATCACGCAGATTTGCCACCGGATCAAGATTCTCACAACTGGAAACTGTGCCTTCGTCATAAATCACGCCGCCCGTGTTACCGGCATGACATTGCAACTGCGCCTTTTGTTCCATCTCAGTTTTGGCAATAACTTCGTGCATGTGAATGTCAATCGCAGCTTTGAAAAATCCGCCCTTGCCCGCGTAATGATTGCTAATCAGGCCACGCCGCGAATCGTCATCAATCAGAGCTGAAAGCTGGCGATAGCGGTTGAGATCAATATTTAATTCTTCAGGACTGGCCGCCGGCGGACGGATATAATTAACATTGATTTTGTCCGGCTTGAGTTCGTAGCGCAGAAAGTCATACCACTCGAAAATGCGCTCCTGATTTGAGTTCATAAAACAAGTACAGGTTTGCACATCAAGGCGTGGGATTTCTTTTTTCATTGCCTGTAGCTGACGAGCCGTGTCAATCGCCTTGTCCCAGCTTCCAACTTTCTGTCTGATCTTTTCGTGGTCTTCTTTCAGACCGTCAATGCCGAGGGCAACCGTCACGTTGAGTTTCGGACATTCATCCAGAATACGTTGCACATCGGGCATAATCCGTTGCTGGATGCCGCCATTCGACATCAGGTAAACAGATTCAAGTTTGTTATTTTCGTAAAAAGCGCGCACGATTTCGGGCAGGTCTTTACGCGTGAACGGTTCGCCACCAGCAATAATTAAAACGGGTAAAGTGCCGTTCAGTGTTTCGCTGATACGCTCAAAATTAGCGGTGGTCATCTGAAGTTTTTTACGTGCTTTATCATTCAACTCATCCGTGAAAAAGCAGTGGACACATCGCATGTCGCAAACTGACGTAACCAGCATATTCAAGACTACTGGTGAAGTAACCTTACCGGTCAGAACCCGCGCATAATGCTTCAACAACTCAAAACTATAATCCATAAAAAACCCTCGGATCAGGCAGGTAAATCAGCCCTATCGCTACAGAGAACAATTGCTTATTAAGCTTTTTTTACCAGTCAAAGTCAACCGAAACCGCTGTTACCGAATTACAGCTTTCGCTTAAGAGAAAAAAAGTGGTAAGCTTGGTGACAGTTAAAGTAGTTCATTGGAACAGGCTAAGTTGAGAGAAGAGATCAGCGAGTAACTCAACTATCCTGCCGGACAGAAAGTAGGAGTTGTCTAAGCGCCTTACCAGGCAATATTTAGACAAGGAGGTTTTATCTATCATGGCAACATGCCCGGCTTGTCAGAGTGAAAGGGTGTATAGAGGCTATCGCTTGGCACCGCTCTTGTTCCGTTTAATAAGGATTCATGAGTTTTTATGCGAGGGATGCAATCTGCAATTCAGGGCGTTCTCCGTTTTGCCGCCCCGCACCAGAACCCGCAAAGGTAAAACCCGTAAGCCAGCTTTGCCTCTGGCTAATTTACCTGAAGACGCAATGGTTGTTCCGATTATTAATGAACCTAATGCAAAGAATGTCCCCTCTGATAATTCGCGGCGCATTCAAGCGATGAGCGCTGCGAGTTCAGGGGGAAACCAGACCGTACCAACCAGGCCCATGCCGACGCAAAGTGAAATTACCAGTCAGGCTCCGCCCCCGCAGAAAAAATGGGAGATGTCCGCGCAGACTCTCGACGAACTGGAATCCAATCGCAAATCTCGTCGTTCGCATCAGGTTTGTCCACATTGCGGAGCGACAGATACAGAGCGCCGCCGCCGCAAATTGTGGGAGAAATTAGTTTTCGCCTTCACGCAGATTCGCGCTTATAACTGCCGGATTTGTGGTGGAGATTTTTATGCTCGCCGCAAAAAGAAAGATGAAGAGAGTAATTAATTACCGCAAATAAAACGGCATCACCCAATCACCATAAACCAATCCGCCCGTCCGCACATTTTCAGGTAAGCCGGGAAATTCCAGCGTCAGTTCATACGCTTCGCCGGATTTCAATTTAAGCAATCCACTATCAGGTATTTGACCGAAGTTTGAAGCGCGTCCCTGTAATTTATATTCATGGCATTGTTCGTCACGGAGATATGATCTGGCGCTTTCATTAATCAGCCAGCGACCGCGACTCATCGAATACTGGGGAGCATAAAAATCAGCGACCTCTCCCACAGCGTAAGCGACGATTTTTACTTTGGTCAGGTTGGTTTCATTTTTGATTGAAACTAATGCCAGATGAACTTTTCCGTCTGGTTGAGAGACCGGCAAACAGGCACGAAATTTCGCCAGTTTTTCAGCCTCAAGCTTTTGCCATTCACCGGATGTAAAGCGATGCTGTTTGTGGCAGGAATCAAGCCCCAGCAACAACCCGGAAAATCCGAGTGCTAAAATTAACCCTATTCCAATTGTCTGTTTTCCGCTTGCCATGATTTTACCTCGCACGAACATACGGACGCGCCTGCACGATATAAATTTGTTTGCCGACCGTCACCCATTCAATGTCCTGCTCGCGGCCTCCAAAATATTGCTTGATCTGCTGCGCCGCCCGTGACAATCGTTTGATTAAATCATCTGTCAGAACTGCGCGATTCGTTTCAATCTGGAGTTCTTTGACGCCGCCATTCTCATCGAATTTAAGCATCGCGTCATCGTCTGAGCGGGTCAGCACTTTGATCGTTTCGCCGAGCGGGTGCGTGGGAAAATGATAAATCAATTGCTCGGCAACTTTTCGGCCTTCAACAACACGAATTCCCAGACCGCGTTTGGCGTTCAGATAAATTGCATTTGTGTCTTCTTTGTCGAAAGGATTGGTCGTGATCATTACGCCTGCCGCATCAGCATTGACTCCTTCCTGCACCAGGACCGCAGGATAAACCGCCGAGTGATTGATACCTGCGCTCTCACGCGCTTCGTAAGCTTCGTAATTCCACAGCGAAGCCCAGACGGTTTTGATTGCTTCATCCAGCGCCGCATCGCTTTTCACGTTTGGGACACTGGTATACAAACCGGCGCCGCTGAAATTTGGCAAATCCTCAGAATTGGTTGAGCTGCGAGCAAAGACTCCTTTTTTCTCCAGGCTGCCAAAAATGGCCTGCGTTTTTGCGCGCACCGCCTGCTTGAAATTTTCGTTGAGGTTGGCACTTTGAATTTGTCCGCGTAATTCTGCCAGGCGTTTTTTGCGATACGCCGCGTCGTGATTGAAACGGTCATTGCCGAGCAACGAGACAATCGCTTCATCAAGTTTATTGCCATGCAAAAATTCTTCGTAAAAATGAAATGGCACACTGAAACCATTCGGGACGATGACGTTTTTGATTTTCCCATGCGCCACACCCTGCATCACTTCGCCGAGGTTCGCGGCTTTTGAGCCGAAGCGTGTCGCGTCCTTTTTGCGCTGTTGCGTGAGTTCGGATAATTGCTTAAACGCTAAATCTGCCTGCGGTGTCATCAGGTCCGAACGCTGCGCCAGTTTTCTTCCTGATTCCGCCGTTTCTTTCAAACTCGCCGCACGTAACTCGAAGCCGTCTTCACGCGTTTCGTAATAAACAAATTTTCCGATCAGCGGCTTGAAAATAGTTTCTGCATCTTTGATATAAGAATTCGGAATGCCCCAGTTGGCAGCAAGCAAATTCACGTGCGCGAGCGGCGTCGAGAAATTTGTGGTAATTACTCCTGACAACGGCGTTAGCGCGAGAGGCGATTCTTTGAAAATAATGATTTCGTTGCGATCAATAATCAGGTCGTCTGTTACGTGATCCACCATGCGCAAAACACCGACGGCGCGCGCCTGATGCAACGGCACATAATCACGTGCTTCGCCAATGTCCGCCGGGCGCAAAATCGGCACCGGCTCTGCTTGTTGTGCGAGCTGTCCGGCAATTTCTTCGTGGCGCGGACAAGTGGGTTTGAAATAGATGGGCGCGAAGAAATTAGCTTTGATTTTGGCATAAGCTTCGTTAATCATTTCGGCAGTTGCCAAATCGCCTTCCCAAAATTCAAAAGTAAATTTTTCAGCTTTGGGTTGCCAGGCGATAGTGCCCAGCAAAAAGCGCCGATTCTTTTCCAGATAATTGTGCTTGAAAAATTCCTGCCCGCGTTCCAGCGTCAGGTAATTTGCGTTGACGAAATCCTGATGAAATGAATAGCGCCGCGAATTGACGAAATAAAGTTTGCCGTTCGCCTTGCGGTCAGCGCGATCAAGCACAAACATCAAATGTGGCAGCGCATAAAATCTGCCCTGATAATAAGTGCGAGCTAATTCATCAAATTCGGAGCGCGACTTGATTGCATCACGCGCAGGAAGCGACGATGATGTTTTGGCTTCACGCTCACGAGCGGCGTTAGTTTGAGCAAAAGTCTGAGGCAGAAAAAAAATTAACAGCAGGATAGTAGTGAGGATTTTCATAAGCTTTACATGACGAACCTGGAAAAAAAACTGCGGACGAGTTGGCGTAAACTCGGCCTTGATAAGGATAAAGAAATTCTGGTCGCTGTGTCGGGCGGCGCGGACTCTACGGCCTTGCTGGATGCGCTGGCGCGGTGGAAAAAATCTGAAAAACTTTTCGTCGCTCATCTCAATCACCTGTTGCGCGGAGCAGAATCCGAGGCCGATGAAATTTTTGTGCAGGCGCTGGCAGAAAAACTCAGCTTGCCAGTTTTTGTCGCACGAGAAAATATAGCCGCGATTTCACAATCCGAAAAGAAAAACCTGGAAGCTACTGCCCGCCAGGCACGTTATGATTTTTTGCTGCGTGTTGCCAAAGAATGCAGCGCAGGCTTAATTGTGACGGGTCACACCCACGACGATCAAGCGGAAACTTTGCTGCTGCGATTATTACGCGGCACAGGGCCGAGTGGGTTACGCGGCATCCATGAAGTTATCGAATTGGCAAAAAATATCAAATTAGTGCGACCACTGCTGGAAATTTCCCGCGCCGCAGTCCTCGCACATTGTAAGCATTACAATTTAGATTTTCGCCACGATAGTTCCAATGACTCCATGGATTTTACCCGCAATCGTGTCAGGCGCGAGCTTTTGCCGCTGCTCGCAACGTTCAATCCGCAATTTGGCGAAGCTTTGGTTCGCACAATGAAACAAAGCAGCGAAGATGACAATTATTTGCAGGTCAAAGCCCAAAATATTCTGGCTGAAGTTGCAGAAGAAATGATGCTTAACTTTAAGCCTTTAATAAATCTTCACCCATCTTTGCGGCGCCGCGTCTTACGACTCTGGCTAAAACAAAATCGGGGTGATTTGCGGCGGATTGGAACAGTTCATTTACTGGCTTTGGAAAAATTAATGTTGAGCGGAGAAGGTGGGAGCTATATCGAGTTGCCATATAATTGGCACGTCAGACGGCAGAAGGAAAAGTTATTGCTGCAACCAGTTAACAAATAATTGCGTCTTAACCAAAGCGGACGACAGGATTTTTCTTAGGCTTGTCGTTATTGTGTTTTCTGTTACTTTTGTCATCCCTGAACGAAAATGCTGGGCGGAACAGAAAAAAATACGCTATTATGTAACCTGGTCATTAACGACGGAGGTATCTGAACTTGAACTCGACAATAAAACAAGTGCTTGTATGGGTGCTCATGATTGTGGGCGCCGTAACGATTTATGTATTCCTGCACGGATCAGGTGGTAATATCCAGGAAATTTCCTACCTGGATTTAATGAAGAAGGTAAGCAATAAAGAAGTCCAAAAAATAATTATCAAACCAGGTGAAATCACTGGGGAGTTGACCAACCGCGCCAAATTTACCAGCAAAATTGGTAGCGACGCGGTGGCCGCAAAACTATCTGAAGAATTGGTCAAGAACAATATTGAATTCAGCTTTGACCCATCTGCTGGTGGATTGTGGGCATCAATTCTGATTACCTGGGCGCCGATTTTGTTGATTGCTGCATTTTGGATTTTTATGCTGCGGCAAATGCAATCCGGTGGGAACAAAGCTCTTTCTTTTGGCAAGAGCCGCGCCAAGCTGCTTTCCAATCAGCAAAAGCGTGTGACGTTTAAAGACGTTGCCGGAGTTGAAGAAGCCAAAGAAGAGCTACAGGAAATTATTGAATTTTTGAAAGAGCCGCAAAAGTTCCAAAAGCTCGGTGGACGCATTCCCAAAGGCGTATTGATGATGGGGCCTCCGGGAACGGGTAAAACATTATTGGCGCGCGCCATCGCTGGTGAAGCCAATGTACCGTTTTTCTCTATTTCCGGTTCTGATTTCGTCGAAATGTTCGTCGGTGTCGGCGCTTCCCGTGTCCGTGATTTGTTCGAGCAGGGCAAAAAGAATGCGCCCTGTATCGTTTTCATTGATGAAATAGATGCGGTTGGTCGTCATCGTGGCGCTGGCTTGGGCGGCGGACATGATGAGCGCGAACAAACACTGAATCAATTGCTCGTCGAAATGGACGGTTTTGAATCGAACGATGGAGTCATTCTCATTGCTTCAACCAACCGACCTGACGTGCTTGATCCGGCTTTGCTGCGCCCTGGACGCTTTGATCGTCGGGTGATCGTCAATCGTCCTGACGTTAGAGGACGCGAAGGAATTCTCGCCGTTCACACGCGCAAGATTCCACTTGGCGAAGACGTAGAAGTTTCCGTGATTGCACGCGGAACTCCCGGTTTCACGGGTGCAGACCTTGCTAATTTAGTCAACGAAGCCGCGTTGAATGCTGCCCGCTTTAATAAAAAGGCCGTGTCAATGTACGATTTCGAGTGGGCTAAAGATAAAGTGATGATGGGATCGGAACGTAAATCTGCTGTGATGTCCGACGATGAGAAAAAGACTACGGCCTATCACGAAGCCGGTCACACAGTCATTGGGATGAAAGTTCCAAACGCCGACCCGGTTCACAAGGTCACGATCATTCCGCGCGGGATGGCATTAGGTTTGACCCAGCAATTGCCTGAAGGTGATCGTTACACGCACTCCTCAGAATATATCGAAGGTTCGATTGCAATTTTGATGGGCGGACGACTGGCTGAAGAAATTTTCCTGGGCAAGGTCACAACCGGAGCCTCAAACGACATTGAGCGAGCCACTGAAATGGCGCGTAAAATGGTTTGTGAATTCGGCATGTCTTCCCTAGGGCCACTGACGTTCGGCAAAAAAGAAGAGCAAATCTTCTTAGGCCGTGAAATTGCCCAGCATCAGGATTACAGCGAAGATACCGCGATCAAAATTGATCAGGAAGTCAAACGCATCGTGATGGATCAGTACGAGCGTGCGCGTCAGATTATGCTGGATAATCGTGAGATGACAGAAAAAATGGCGCTGGCTTTACTCGAAAAAGAAACGCTGAATGCGGTGCAAATTCGTCGTATTGTGGCGGGATTGCCTTTGGATGATGACACCTCAACTCCAACGGCAACGAGTGACAGTCCCGGTAAATCGGCGGATAAAGAGCCGATGCTAAAGCCGATCCTGCCGCCGATCACAGGTGGCAACCCGGCAACCGCCTAAGAAAAATTAGCGGAGAAAATAATTTAGCGGCGATTGAGATTATCCTCAGTCGCCGCTTTTGTTTTGCGTACTCAAATTTTCATCTATAATCGCCGCGCTATGAAAACAACGATTGGTTTGATCCAAATGACCTGTACGGCAAAGCCGCAGGAAAACATCGAAAAGTGCCTGGCGAAAATTGAAGAAGCTGCCAAGCTTGGCGCGAAGATTATTTGCACACAGGAACTCTTCACCTCGCTGTATTTTTGCCAGACCGAAAATCACGATAATTTCAATTTAGCGGAGCCAATTCCCGGCCCCGTCACCGAAGCTTTACAAAAAATCGCAGCCAAACATGAAGTCGTGATTATCGGTTCATTATTTGAACGCCGCGCTCCCGGCTTGTATCACAACACTGCCGTAGTTATTGATGCCGACGGCACATTGCTGGGCAAATATCGCAAGATGCACATCCCGGATGACCCACTGTTTTATGAGAAATTTTATTTCACGCCGGGCGATTTAGGCTTCAAATCTTTCGAAACGCGCTATGGCAAAATCGGTGTGTTGATTTGCTGGGATCAGTGGTACCCGGAAGCGGCGCGATTGACGGCATTAACTGGGGCGCAGATTTTATTTTACCCAACCGCGATTGGCTGGCAGCCCGATGAATTTGAAGAATACGGCGAACGCCAGCATGCTTCGTGGGAAACAATTCAACGCTCACACGCTGTTGCAAATGGAGTCTACGTCGCCGCCATCAACCGCGTCGGTCATGAACCAACGCCACCTGAACATCCCGGCAAAGGCATCAAGTTCTGGGGGCAAAGTTTTCTGGCAGACCCGTCAGGACAAATCATCACCAAAGGCGAAATCGAGCAGGAACAAATTCTCATCGCTGAAATTGATTTTGGAAAATCGGATATTCAACGGACGCACTGGCCTTTTTTACGTGATCGCCGCATTGATGCGTATGGCGACATTACGAAACGATTTATTGACTGATATACGAGAAAATCAAAAGGCAAATATCAAAAGGTAAATGGTCGGCACTTATTAATTCAAATAGGCGGCGAAGCCTTCCGCCCTTTTTATTTTTGATATTTGCCTTTTGATTTTCTTCCTGATGAACATGAATCAACTCAAAGAAAAACCTGCCGCACTCGGCTACACAATGCCCGCTGAATGGGAGCCGCACGAAGCAACGTGGCTTTCGTGGCCGCACAAAGAAGCCAGTTGGCCGGACGCTTTTGAACCCGTCCCCGCAGTCTTCGCGCAAATTACGAAACATCTCACTAACTCAGAATTAGTCCGCATCAATGTCGCCGATGAAGATTTTGCGGAGCGCGTTCGCATTGAATTACGCCAAGCCGAAGTTGATCTTTCTCGTGTGCGCTTTCATTTCAATCCGACGAATGATGCGTGGTGCCGCGATCACGGGCCGATTTATGTGACACGTACAATTAACGGAAAGCACGAACGCGCCATTAACGATTGGGGCTTCAACGCGTGGGGCGGAAAATATTTGCCAGCCGATTTAGACGATGTAGTCCCGACGCGCATCGCGCACGAATTCAACGAAACGCTTTTCATGCCGGACATCGTGATGGAGGGTGGATCAATTGATGTGAACGGCAAAGGTACGCTGCTCACGACTGAAGCTTGTCTGCTGAATCCCAATCGCAATCCGCATTTGAACCAGGCGCAGATTGAGCAATACCTGCGTGGTTATTTGGGCGTCACCAATATTTTGTGGCTCGGCGATGGTATTGTCGGAGACGACACTGACGGACACGTAGACGACCTGACACGCTTTACTTCGCACGACACAATTGTGACGGTTGTTGAAGATGATCCGGCGGATGACAACTACGAATTGCTCAAAGAAAACTATGAGCGATTGCTGACAATGAAAGATCAGGACGGCAAGCGATTTCGGATCGTCACAATGCCGATGCCGGGTGAGCGATATATTGACGATCAGCGTTTGCCGATGAGTTACGCAAATTTTTACATTGCGAATAAAGCCGTGCTTTTGCCGACCTATCGTCATGCAAATGATAAGCAGGCAGCCGCGATTTTGCAGGAGCTTTTCCCTGACCGCCACGTCATTGAAATTGATTGCACCGATTTAATTTGGGGCTTAGGCTCCATTCATTGTGTGACCCAACAACAGCCGTTAATTTGAGACAGGTGATGAAAACAGAAAATATAGTTCCAACTCTCCCCACGATGCGTAATGCCGAACCGCGCAGCAATTTTGGCCGCTGGTTATTCAGCGGCGGCAGCCTTGATGGTCATCACGCCGATCATAAAACGCATCAGTGGTACATGGTTTTATGGCTCACCGGCGTAGATTATTTTTCGACGCTGGGCTATCAACCTGGCATCGCTTTGATTGCCGCCGGAGCGATTTCGCCCATGGCGACAATGCTTTTAGTTGTCGTTACCCTGCTATGTGCATTGCCGGTATACGCACAGGTCGCTTCACGTTCATACGCCGGACAAGGCTCAATTGCGATGCTCGAAAATCTGCTGACCGGCTGGTGGAGCAAAATTTTTGTGCTGGTGCTGATCGGATTCGCAGCGACGGATTTCATTATTACGATGACACTTTCGGCGGCGGACGCGGCGCAGCATGCGATAGAAAATCCGCTCTTACATCATTACCTCGAAGGCCACATGATGGCTATCACGATTGGGCTTCTGGCATTATTAGCAATCGTCTTCATCAAAGGTTTTGCGGAGGCGCTGGGACTGGCGGCGGCCATTGCTGTGCCGTATTTGTTGCTCAATGTCATTGTGCTGGTGCGCGGCTTCATGGAAATTTTCAGCCATCCTGAGTTGATTGCCAATTGGCAAAGCGCACTGTGGAGCCATCCTAAAGTCAGCGGCAGTTTACCCGCGCTGTTAGCTTTGACAGCGTTCACTTTTCCGAAACTGGCGCTGGGGTTGAGCGGATTTGAAACGGGCGTTTCAGTGATGCCGCTGGTTAAAGGTGGAGCAAAAGACGATGGTCAGGAAGGTCATCTTGAAGAAGCCGGCCATGCCCCGGTTGCCCGCATTAAAAACACGCGCAAATTACTTGCTGCTGCCGCTTTGATTATGAGTGTGTTATTGATTGCTTCGAGTTTTGTGACCACGCTGCTGGTCAAAAAAGAAGATTATGAGGGTGGTAAAGCTTCCGGGCGTGTACTTGCTTTTCTGGCCCATGAATATCTCGGTCACGTGTTCGGTTCGATTTACGATCTCTCAACAATTTTAATTTTGTGGTTTGCGGGCGCGTCGGCAATGGCTGGCTTGCTTAACCTGATTCCGCGTTATCTGCCACGTTTTGGCATGGCTCCGCGCTGGACGGCTTATCGCAGGCCGCTCGTCATTGTCCTGTTTGTCATCTGTGTGATTGTGACCGTAATTTTCAAAGCTAATGTCGAAGCACAGGGCGGAGCTTATGCGACAGGCGTGCTGGCGTTGATGTTATCTGCCGCCATTGCAGTCGCATTGGCGTTGCGCAAAAAATCTGATGATCCCCTGATTGACGGCGAGCGTTCGCTTTGGAAGAGCAATTATTTTTGGCTGGTCTCCGCCGTCTTTGCCTTCACTTTTGTAGACAACATTATCGAACGTCATGACGGCATCATTATTTCTGCCGTTTTTATTTTAGTGGTCATCATCATCAGCGCGATCAGCCGTTATCAACGTGCAACAGAATTGCGGGTCGCGCAATTTCAATTCGTAGATGAAGCCTCGAAAGAAGTCTGGAAACAGATTGTAAACAAGAAAGTAAATTTAGTGCCGCTCAGAACTTCGTCGCCAGAGCATCGGGTGCGTAAAGAAAAAGAGATTCGCCAGCATTATCAGGTGTTAGGCCCGATGGCCTTTGTCCACGTCACGTTTATGGATAATCGCAGCGAATTTCTGGCCCCACTCACGGTGCGTGTATTCAGAGAACTTGATGATTACGTGGTCGAGGTTCACGGCGCAATTGCGATTGCGAACACGATTGCTTATATCAGCGAATTGATTGACCCGATCAGTATTTTCGTCGGACTCACGCGCCAGAATTTAATGTCGCAATCAACCAAATATCTGCTCTTCGGCGAAGGTGAAACCGGCATGATGATTTACAAGATTTTGTTGCGCTATTGGGAGTGGACGCCCGAAGACGATGTGCGCCCGATGATCTTTTTGATGAGCGAATAATACTGACATGTCATTTACTGAATTCATTCGCCGGATGCCAAAGGTAGAATTGCACGTTCATCTGGAAGGCTCAATTCAACCGGAAACCCTGTTATTATTGGCCGAACGCAATCATGTCCAGCTTCCCTTCACGACTGTCGAAGGTTTACGGAATTGGTACACTTTTACAAATTTCTCTCACTTCATCGAAATTTACCTGAAAATTTCTTCGTGCATTTGTACACCTGACGACATTGAATTTATTGCACGAGAATTTTTACGCGGTCAGGCTGCGCAAAATATTAGCTACAGCGAAGTCACGTACACGCCGTACACGCATTACGCGCTCAACAAAAAAATTCCGTTTGACGAACAATTCGCCGCGCTCACTCGCGCCCGCGATTGGGCGGCAAAAGAACTTGGTATTGGCGTCGGTTGGGTGCTGGATATTTCGCGCAACGTACGCCCAATCGAACATGCAATCACTATCGCCGATTGGGCGATCAGCGGTATGAATAAAGGCGTCGTAGCCCTCGGACTCGGTGGCCCTGAAGTCGGAAATCCAGCAAAATTATTTCAAGCCGCATTTGATCACGCGCACCAAAACGGATTAGCAAGCGCGCCACACGCCGGAGAAACAACTGGCGCAGAAAGTATGTGGGAATCCCTGAATTTATTGCACGCACAGCGCATCGGACACGGCGTTCGTTGTCTTGAAGACCCTGCACTGGTGGAATATTTGCGCGAAAAACAAATCCCGCTTGAAGTCTGCCCGACCAGCAATCTTTGCCTCGGCGTAGCGTCTTCGCTGGCTGAGCATCCCTTACTAAAACTCCTCGAAGCCGGATTGTACGTCACGATTAATTCTGATGATCCGCCGATGTTTAATACGACGTTGACAGATGAATATTTGAAAGTTGTAGAAGCGTTTGATTTTGAGATTAAGACGATTGAAAAATTCGTGATGAATGCAGTGAACGCTTCGTTATTGCCGAACGTGAGGCGGGAAGTGATGGCGCGAGAGTTCGCGGAAGAATTTTTAGAATTGCGTGAAGCACTGAAAATATAACCGGCAGGAAATTAATTATTTTTAGGTGGAGGCGGTGCTTGATCCGGTTCATCCTTTAATGAAGGTGGCGGGACATCATTCGGAAGTGAAGAATAAATAAACATGGGCGGATCATTCTGCATCATTACTACTCTTATCGTCGCACGAGTCGGCGGCCTGAATTTTTTCCTCGCCTGAATTGAATGCCTTCGTGCTTTTTTCTTTCCAGCATTCGTGGTCGCAAAAATTCCTTCAGCAAAAAATACCAGACTCATCACAGCCGCCAGCACAACACTCGTAATTCCAGCGACCCGTTCCCTTAATAATTTCAACCCGACAGGGCAATCGGCTGTAATTACTGTCCCATCCTGACGCTGAAAATATTTCACGCAAACTCTGCCTTCAGTCTGAGCGACAACTGCTGTAGCTTCCTGCCGCGTCATCGCTGATAAATTATAAACATTCAAATTGCACTGGCGGCAAAATCTGGTACGCGCATCGCCTTGCATCTCTTCCCATTTGACAGGGCACGGCGAAGCAATTTTTAAGTTGTCAATTAAACTGGTGGATTTATTCATAAAACCTCTACTCAACTGACACCAGTTATTCAAAATTTGTTCCTGCTACTTTTCTTCCGGCTTCACAAACTCGACAGCAATCGGCTCACCGTCATACTTTGATTTTGCGTCGGTATTACTTCGATACACGATGCGGACGGGCTTGGCTGGAGTAAAGACTTCACAGATGATGTTTTCGCCTACGCCTTGAGTGAAGGTGACGAATTCCAAACGCTCCGGCGTTGTGGTATGAAACACCATTTTTTGATTATCAACTGTCACGTATAACGTCGTTCCTTTCGCCGTACAATCCATTTTTGTTAAGAGGCCCGTCACGCTTTCACCGTCCTGACGACGGCGCAGCATCGGCCTGCCAGGGATGGAAGTCAACGTCGTAGGATCAGATGTGCCGACACTCGTACTATTCGGGGTTGGTTGATTTGAATTTCTGGTTTTTTCGTAGGCTTCCATTTCGGCTTTATATTTCGCTAATCGAGTTGTGATGTTATTGATTGCATCAAGAATTGATTGTGCCTGTTGTTTCATCGCTGCATCTGTTGCGCTGCGAACAATTGGCTCAATCGTTTTTTTCGCATCGTCATATTTTTCCTGCCGCATGTAAATCTGTGCCAGTTGAAAGCCCAGATTATGTTCCCCAGGCGCAATTTGCATGGCGCGTTTGAGTATGGCGATGGTTTCATCAAGCTGCTCGCCACTAACCAGATTGATAAATGCCAGCGAAGAATAAGCGTGCGCAAAGCTCGGCTTGATTTCAATCGCGCGCTTCAGATTAGCCCGAATCAGCGCCGCTTTTTCTTTATTGAATGCGCCGGAATTTATCACATTTCCAGGCCCCTGCTCTTTTTGCAACAAGGCCTGCGCGTAGTAGTAATACACCAAATGATTTTTTCCAGCTTTGTCGTAGGAGACAGCTTTTTCCAGATATTTCAAGGCTTCATCGGTGTTGCCTGTATAGGTGCGGCTCATCCCAAGCGAGGCATAAGCAGGGGCGAAAGTCGGATCAAGTTGAATCGCTGTCTGTAAATATTTTTCAGCATCGGTGCGGCGTTGATGCGCCAGCAAATCACCAAGGTGAAAGTTGGCCTCGGCTTCGCTGATTTCTGCCGCTGCCGCCATTTCGTCGTCAAAGGTGAGCTTCTGCGTAGAAGTATAGGTCAGCACCGGGTATCTACTGTTACCGATATATTTTTTCAGTTCTGCCTCAAGTACCGAAAAATCAGTTTGAAAAGCTTTGGTGAAAGCTTCAGTGACGAGCGTATTTGAATTAATCAAATCCAAAAACTGCATCAACTGAGGACGTCGCTGCCCGTTATTTCCCAGCATCAAATAATGAATTAAAGCCCAGGATTCCGCATAAAAAACACCTTTTTTATCACGTTCGTTATATTCCGGCGAATCGTGATTGACAGCAAATAATTGTTGCAGCGGGAGGAATTTGTTATCACGTAAATGAAAGACGTGATAGCTGATCGGTGCGCCAAGCTGAACTTTCTTTTCCTTATCTGAAACTTCAAACATGCTGTAAAACTCCGCGATCCCTTCGCCAAACCAGGGCGGAACATTCGCGGTGGAATCGTGCGTCAGCGAATGCACATATTCGTGAAAGATGACATGAAAAGGATTTTGTTCGCTAAATTCCGAAGTCAAAGTAATGTAGCTGACATCCTGGCCCGACTGAAAATATCCGGCGACTTCATTAGTTTTGCCGTTATAGCCGGGCATAAACGGCATGTAAGAGCTTTTATTTTTGAAGACGATCACTGTAATCGGGACGGGAGACTCAACATTGACGCGTGGAAACAATTGCGAAAAGACACTGCGAAATTGTTCCAGTTTCGTTCCGACAGTTCGGATGTCTTTTTCGCTGGCATTGCCAATTAAAGTGAAATGTTTGGAATTAATTTTCAACCATTTATCTTTGGCAGCAACTGGCGCAACGAGTGCGAAAAAAATTAACAAGGCGGCGAGGTTTTTCATTGACGTGTCTCCTGAAAATTGATGATGGCTTCAGTCTGCTTTACGGCTCGTTCAAAATATAGCGATGCGCAGGTCTTCAGTCAACGAATAAGGCTCAGAACTAATCGCGCTATCTCGTCGTAGGATTAATTGCACCGTCGCAATCTGGACAACCTGAAGAAATCATTCTATCGTTTATCCATGCATATCAATTGGAAAGTTGCTGAAAATCAATCGCCGATTATCTATAGCCGCAAGACCGAATGGAATGGCATTGGATTGCGGCATTACAATGTGCTGGCTGGAGAAATGGAAGAAACGACTTTCACCCGTCACGAAATCACCCTGCCGTTTCGCGGCTCTTTTACGACGACACGGCAAACACCCACTGGCGCTCAACAATCAGTTCTTAGAACCAATGGAACTCTGTGCGTAGTCCCAGCGTATCAACCCGTTTCGCTCAATTGGGAAGAGGAAGTTGAATGCCTGACGATGCTGCTTGATCCGGCGTTGCTCGTGCGAATCGCGGCGGCATCTTCCCATTCCAGGCAGGTCGAATTAAGAGAAGTTGGCAATATTGATGATCCACTGCTTTGGCAAATTGGACTGGCTTTACTGGAAGAATCTCGAGCAGTTGCTCCAATGGGGCGATTATATGCGGAGTCGTTGGCAAATACGCTGGCGTTTCATTTGCTGAAAAATTACACCGTGAGCGGTCATCAAACGCCAAATTTTGTGGGCGGATTGGCGGGAAATAAATTGCGACGTGCCACCGAATTTATCAATGCCAATTTGTCCGATGATGTGACGCTGGCGGAGATCGCCGACACCGTAGAACTTAGTCCATATCATTTTTCCCGCGCTTTCAAACGAACTACGGGATTGACGCCGCAGCAATATTTAATGCAGCGCCGAGTCGAACTAGCCAAGCACTTACTCGCCCAAAACGGGCTGCCAATCATTGAAGTTAGCGCCCAAGTCGGCTTCAAAAATCAAAGTCATTTCACGACTTTTTTCAGACGCTTAACCTCGATGACGCCAAAAGCATGGCGCGAAGCGCAAATCGTATAGCGGGCTGCCAGCCCGTGTCCAAAGCCGACAATAAAAGCTTGCTGGAAAAATTTGAGGTTGCCAGGTTTCAGCTTACGGACTGGCAGCCCGTGCTACGCAATACCGCAAACTCGCGTAAGAATCCGCAAGTAGCGGAAAGACGGAATTCCATCCGTTTTGTATCCTCCTCCTGACATTCAAACAGGAGGAAATATGCTGAAAAAATTAGTTGTAGTAATCTTGCTAACGTTGGCAACTTTGAATTCTGCGCGTGCCGATGAAAGCAAGGATGCGATGGAGCAAGGGAATAATTTCTTTGCCACTGGACAATTTGAAATGGCGCTCACGCAGTATCGAATCGCTACCAGTTGGCCCGGCGAACATCTGGCGCGAGCGCATTTCAACATTGGAGTCTGTCATCATCAATTAGGACGCACACGCGAAGCCGTCAATGAATACCGCATCGCTATTGAAATCAATCACGGGAAATATGTGCGAGCTTCTTACGCACTTGGCATAGCCTTGAATGAACTTGGCGAATGGCAAAAAGCCAGGCAAGCTTTCGCGCAGGCGGTAGAGGTTTCGCATTCCAGCGACGCCGAATCGCTCTTTCAACTTGCCTTGATTTTATCGCGTGAAGGAGATTACGAAGCGGCAGCGAAACATTTACGGCAAGCCATCAAACACGAGAAAAAACATTTTCCTGGCGGTCATAACAATCTGGGAGTTTTGCTGGCCATCGTCGGAAAATACGGCGAAGCACAAGGTGAATTCAAGCTGGCGCAGGAGCAATCCAAAGGTAAAATGCGACAGGCTTCACACAACTTAAAACTCTGTCAATCCTTGATGAATTCAACTTCATCGGTTTTAATAGCGAGCCTGCAAACAACCAATCAGGCTCAGTAGGAAATCAGGTTTGGACAGGATTTACAAGATTGACAGAATTTACGAATACCATCTTGATGGATCGTGTTTATCCATCTTGTTCATCCTGCCCATCCTGTCTAAATTGTATTTCGGTATTTTAAATTTATGGAATCAAAATCATTAGACGTGCAATCAATTCTCAAGCTCTACGAACTGCGACGCGATGAAAAAATGCGTGAAGCCAGAGCCTGGTACTTCACTGAATTCAATCCCACCAGCGCGACAGATATTGTCAAACTCCTGCTGAGTGGGCAGGCAGAAAGCGCCAATTATCGAATGGTCACTTCGTATTGGGAGACGGCTTCATCGCTGGTGAACAATGGCGGCATTAATGAAAAAATGTTCCTCGAAGCCAATACTGAACACCTTGCGATATTCGCCAAACTTGAACCATTCATCGCCGAAGTCCGTGAGGCGTTTGGCGAAAATAATTACCTGGCGCATCTGGAGCAACTGGTAATGAAAATTCCCAATGCCAAGCCGATCATGGCAAGTCGGCGCAAATTATTTGCAGGCTGGGCGAAGCAGGAAAATAGCTGAATTGGCTATTTGGAAAAGTGAACTGTAAAAAATCTGTCAGACAAACTGGCAGATTTTTTTGTTTCCGGTGCCTGGTTTGAAAATTGGATTGTCGTACGGATTAAGGCTTTAACCATTACCACATGCCGTCGCGACAACTATTAGGTTGCCTGACTCATCAAATATTTGTCCGTTTATTTTATGCTGCGGCTAGACGTTTTGGTAAACTCCTTGTATAAGGTTTCTAACTTGTCAACATTAACTTTGTACCTAATATTTTTAATGCAGTGGTGATCTAAATGGTTCAAATCATTGCGACATTTAACGACTTCACAGAGGCGCAAGCCTTAATCACTCGCCTGAGCGATGCGGGGATAGCGCCGTCTTTGTTCTCAATTATTGATGCGCAACCCAAATTGCAGACGACGCGCAGAATTGGTTTGGGATTAGCGATAAGCCTGGGAGTTCTGGCCGCACTCTTCGTTCCCAACATTTCTTATTGGCAGCTTTCATTGCCAATCAGCCTCCATTTGTTTGGCGTGATTGCCTTCCGCATGCTGACGGGCGCGGCGACTGGTGGCGCGGTCGAATTATTATTTAACAAAGCAATTTTACCAAGAACCGTAAGCATGAAATCGGACAGGTATTCAGTCGCACTGGAATCAGACTTTGATAGTATTCGAAAAGTTGAACTCGCCTTTGAGAGCTTTTATTCTTCAAATAACGAACGGCTCTTCGATCTCGTCCAAAAATATGGCTACGAGCATCAGTCGTTTCTTTCTTTGTATGATGGCTCTGAGGTCTGGTTTGCCGCTGATGCTGACGCCGCCGTTGTCTTTCGCCGCGTCGGTCGCGTCGCCATTGTCACGGCTGCGCCGCTGGCTGCACGTAATGAATTGAAAGCCGTCACACAGCAATTCCTGAGTTTCTGTCAGAAACAAAATCTGGATTGCCTGATGCTCCCGATCAGTAAGGAATTTTCCGAAGTTGCCCGCACCTGTGGCATGGGATTGCTCCCCGTCGGCGAGTCCGGGTACTTTAAATTACCGGAATGGAAACCTGCCGGAGATCGCGCCAAAAAAGTGCGTGCCGGAGTCAACCAGGCTCGCGGCGCAGGTCTCATCGTAAAAGCCTTCGACCCCGATACCCAAATGTCGTTTGCCCTGCGCAAAGAAATAGATAAGCTTTGCCAGCACTGGATTGAGTCCAGGGAAATTGACGCGCTGGGCTGGTTGCTGGAACTTAATCCGTTCAAATTCTCCGAACAAAAACGCTATTTTCTCGCGCACAACGCCGCCGGAAAATTGGAAGGCATGCTGGCCTGTAGTCCAATTCCAGCGCGTAATGGCTGGTATCTGGAAGACCTTATTCGCAGTTCTCAGGCCGACCGAGGCGTCAGCGAATTATTAGTCGTCGAAGCGCTCAAACAACTAGCCGCAGAAGGCGCAGAACTGGCAACGTTGGGAACTTCTCCGCTGGCAAATATCAAAGTGGGAGCACAGTTCAGGTTAACCACGCGGGTTTTGCAATTCATCTATGAACGTTTTGATTCGTATTATCACTTCAAACAATTACATCGTTTCAAAGCAAAATTCGCGCCGACATTTACCGATACGGAATATCTTGCGATCTGGCCTCCACGGGCGCGGATGCGGATGGTGCGAGCGGCGATCCTCGTCCTTGATCCCAGAGGCTTGACCGGAATGACTTCAGCAAAATTACGCAAGCTTTGGAAGAAATTCCAGCAATCGCCAACCGAATAGAACGATGTACCTTCCTGCGCATTTTGAAGAAACACAAACAGAAATTCTCCACCAATTGATTCGCAATCATCCGCTGGGAACGCTGGTTACTCTCAGTTCGGATGGTTTGAATGCGAATCATATTCCGTTGGAGCTTGACCTTGAACCGACTCCAAATGGAACTTTGCGCGGTCACGTTGCGAGAGCCAATCCAGTCTGGCGCGACTTCGACCAGGACGTTGAGGCGATGGTTATTTTTCAAGGCGCAAATTCGTACATCACCCCGTCGTGGTACGCCACGAAGAAAGAAACGGGCAAGGTTGTTCCGACTTGGAATTATGCCGTAGTTCACGCTTACGGTTCCCTGAAAATCATTGACGATACTGTCTGGTTGCGTGGATTAGTCGAACGCCTGACGAACCAACACGAAGCTGCCAAAGCTGCGCCCTGGAAAGTCTCTGATGCTCCTGAAAATTATCTTGAGCCTCTGCTCCGCGCCATCGTCGGAATTGAAATCCCGATCACCAAAATTTCAGGCAAATGGAAAGTCAGCCAGAATCAACCTCAGACCAACCGCACAGGCGTCATTGAAGGCTTGTGTGAAATAGCTGATGACAATGCGAGCGCAATGGCTGCGATGATAGAAAAGTCTTCACTCACCCCAAAATAAAAAGCTTGACTCGCCCAGTCAGCCGGATAGAATCTCACCTTCTTAGCTATATTTGTTACGCCAAAACAAATTAACCAGCAGCTTCACAGGAGATGATGAACGCATGAAAAAACTAACCGTATTATTTATTCTCGCCACGATTTTTTGTTCCAGCCTTTTTGCACAGAACAGTAACTTTGGAAAAGAAGACGCGCTCGCAGCCCTCAAGAATGCCAAAGAATCTGTGAAGAAGCATTACTACGACAAAGAATATCACGGTATTAATCTGGATGAGCATTTCAAAAAAGCAGAAGAGCAAATCAAGCAGGCGCAGAACCCAGGTCAACTCATGGGAATTATTGCGCAAACGCTAATTGACTTTAATGACTCTCATTTGTTTTTCCTGCCTCCTCCCCGGATGAATCGTAATGATTATGGAATTGAGTTCAGGGCACACGGAGAAAATGTTCTGATCCACGCCGTCAAACCGGGAAGTGATGCTGAAGCAAAAGGACTGAAACCTGGAGATCGCCTCATCTCAATCAATAATTTCCCTGTGATTCGAGAAAAACTGTGGGTGCTGAGGTACTTATTTTACGCTTTACGTCCGCAACCAGCTTTGCGCGTAGTCTTGCAAAGCCCTGACCAGCCGGAACGTACTGTTGATTTTAATGCTAAGGTGATTCAGGGGAAACGGGTCTTAGACTTAACGAACGACAATGGTGTTGATTTATTTGATTACATCCGTCAACTGGAGGAAGGAGATCATGTCAGTCGTCACCGATATGAAAAAATTGGAGAGGATATTTTTATCTGGAAAATGCCCCAATTTAATTTAGAAGAAGGCGATGTAGACATCATGTTCGGACGTATCAAAAAATGTAAGTCATTAATTTTAGACCTTCGCGGTAACGGTGGCGGCTACGTTGATACTCTCAAACGAATGGTCACTGATGTTTTCGATCAGGAAATAAAAATTGCCGCGCGCAATGGACGCAAAGAATTGAAGCCCATCGTAGCGAAACGATTCGCCGGAAATTTCACCGGTAAGATTATTGTTTTAATTGATAATAATTCAGGCTCCGCCGCAGAAATATTTGCGCGGGTGATGCAACTGGAAAAACGCGGAACCGTTCTCGGAGACCGTTCTGCCGGGGCTGTCATGGAATCTTTGCGCTACTCATTTCAATCCGGCATGAATACGATTATCCCTTATGGTTTCAGCATCACCGATGCCGATGTCATCATGAAAGATGGAAAAACTATCGAACACGTAGGCGTCACGCCTGATGAAATGATGATTCCCACTGGCAAAGATTTAGCGGCGGGACGTGATCCTGTGCTGGCACGTGCAGTTGAGTTATTAGGTGGAAAACTTACACCGGAAAATGCAGGCAAAATGTTTCCAATTGAATGGATTAAATAGCCAGAATTTTTCAACCAGCATTTGCTCAAAGGTGGCATCAAACGTGATGTCACCTTTTTTGTTTTCACGCCTTCGCCTATACTACTTCTCGTCTGACAAAAACTCATTCCTGCAATTCAATTTGGAATCAAACTCACAAGTAGTTTTATTCAGGAGCTAATTCGATGGCTGAGAAAGAAGAGCTAAGCACACAAGAGTGGGATCGCATCGCGGCGACCGACGAATTCAAAAACTTAATCGCCGCCAAAGCGAAATTCATTGTGCCAGCGGTCATATTTTTCGTGGTGTATTACTTTGCGCTGCCTGTGCTGGTCGGCTTTGCGCCCAGGCTGATGGAAACACGCGTCTTCGGAGTGATCAATATTGCGTATTTATTCGCGCTCTCACAATTTTTCATGGCATGGATTCTGGCGGCGATTTATGTGAAGAAGGCGGGCAAGTTTGATGAAATGGCGCAGGGAATAATTAATAAATTGAAGAAATAAAATTGATCCACAAAGTTGCAAAATTAAGCCTCGAAGAATTTAGACAGGATTTACAAGATCAACAAGATTTACGAACCAATCTATCCTGTCAATCTTGTAAATCCTGTCTAAATTCTTGCTGTAGCTTTGTGAATAACAATCAGGAGACTCAATGTCCGCAGCACTTTTAATGTTCTTGTTCTTCATTGCGATTACGCTGGGGATCACGTATTGGGCAGCCAAAAAATCTTCCGGCTCCAGTGAATATTTCGCCGCCGGACGCTCCATCACCGGATGGCAAAACGGTCTCGCCGTCGCGGGCGATTATATGAGCGCCGCTTCTTTTCTTGGCATCGCCGGACTCATTGCTTTTAACGGCTACGATGGATTTATGTATTCGGTCGGCTGGCTTGTCGCCTATTTGACAGTTCTCTTAGTCGTCGCTGAGCCGCTGCGCAATGCTGGAAAATATACGATGGCAGATGTACTGGCGTATCGCTTGTCTCCGCGTCCCGTGCGTGCGATGGGAGCTTTAAGCACACTCACCGTCAGCACGTTTTATATGATTGCGCAGATGGTCGGCGCCGGCGCTTTAGTTTCATTATTGCTCAAAGATTCCGGCATCAATTTTCAAACTGCCGTCATCGGCGTCGGCGTTTTGATGATTGTCTATGTTGTCTTCGGCGGAATGCTGGCGACGACATGGGTACAAATTATCAAAGCCATTTTGTTGATGAGCGGTACGATTTTATTGAGTTTTTTGGTGCTGAAACATTTCGACTTCAGCTTTACGAATTTCTTCAATGCCGTAGCTAATGTCCAATATCACGATGCCGCCGGAAATTTAGTGACACAGAATTTCATGACGCCGGGGCTGAAATACAAAGCACCTTACGGCGCGTGGGATTTGATTTCGTTAGGGATGGCTTTGATTTTTGGCACGGCTGGATTGCCACATATTTTGATTCGCTTTTACACTGTACCGGATGCAAAAACGGCGCGTATCAGCGTCGTCTGGGCAATGGCGATTATTGGCGTCTTTTATATTTTGACGACGTTTCTGGGCTTCGGAGCCGCGACGATTGTCGGGCGTGATTTCATTGCCAAAAATGGCGGCACGAATATGAGCGCACCACTTTTAGCGCAGGCGATTGCAGGAGATTTATTCTTTGCGTTTATTTCGGCGATTGCATTCGCTACGATTTTGGCAGTTGTCGCCGGATTAACCATTTCCGCTTCGACTTCGTTCGCGCATGATTTCTGGACGAACGTTTTGAAGCACGGCAAAGAAAGTTCTCCGCACGAAGAAGTGCGCGTCGCTCGCATCACTGCTTTTGTCGTCGGAGGAATTTCCATGGCGATTGCGATCACGCTTGGCCCCACCGCGAACGTAGCATTCTTAGTCGCGCTCGCCTTTGCCGTCGCGGCTTCGGCGAATTTGCCGGTGATCGTGTTGTCACTTTTCTGGAAAAGATTTAATACGAAAGGCGCTGTGGCAGGATTGGCTACGGGGTTGCTTTCGTCGCTGATTTTGATTTTAATTTCGCCAAGCTTTATGGGAAAGAGTGCAATTTTCCCGCTGGAAAATCCCGGCATCGTGAGCATCCCGTTAGGATTTCTTGGCGCGATAATTGGTACAATGCTTGGACGTGAACCGGAAGCCGAAGCGAAGTATAATGAATTAAATGTTCGCGCCAACACAGGACTAGGCGCAGAAAAAGCTACATCGCATTAGCGAGGAAATCAAAAGGCAAATATCAAAAAGCAAAAAGAAGGAAAAGCAAAAGAAAGAAAATGAAGCGCCGCCCTTTTGATATTTGATATTTGCCTTTTGATTTTACTCAGAAAGGTTATTTTTATAATGTCTGAATCATCCATCGAATCCACCCTCAACGAATCGCGCCTCTTCCCTCCTTCTGACGAATTCAAAGCCAATGCGCACGTCAAAGGCATGGATGAGTACGAAAAACTTTTTGCCGCAGCGGAAGCTGATCCTGAAAGTTATTGGGCTAAACAAGCCGAAAGCCTTCATTGGTTTTCCAAATGGGACAAAGTACTGGAATGGAATTTGCCGCACGCGAAATGGTTTGTCGGCGGCACGACGAATGTTTCCTACAACTGTCTTGATCGTCATTTGACTTCGTGGCGCCGCAACAAGGCTGCGATCATCTGGGAAGGCGAACCGGGCGAATCGCGCACGTTGACCTATCAGCAACTCCACACCGAAGTTTGCAAATTTGCGAATGTCCTCAAGCAACAAGGCGTAGCCGAAGGTGACCGTGTAGCGCTTTACATGCCGCTGATTCCTGAACTCGCCATCGCCATGCTGGCGTGTGCGCGGATCGGTGCAACGCATACGATTATTTTTGGCGGCTTCTCGGCGGACGCGCTCAAAGACCGCATCAACGATTGCGAATGCGTAGCCGTAGTGACAGCCGATGGAGGCTGGCGACGCGGCGGCGAAGTAAAATTAAAACCCGCTGTAGATGAAGCCTTGAAACACACGCCAACAGTGACTTCCTGCATCGTCTACAAACGCACCGGCACACAAATCTCAATGCAGCCCGGACGCGATCACTGGTGGCACGAACTCATCGAAACCGTTGATGATAATTGTCCGGCGGAAGAATTAGACAGCGAACATCCTTTGTTCATTCTGTACACTTCCGGCACGACGGGAAAGCCCAAAGGAATTCTGCATACGACCGGGGGATATTTGACGCAGGTGGCGCTGACTACGAAATTAGTTTTTGATCTCAAAGACGAAGACGTTTATTGGTGTACCGCCGACATTGGTTGGATAACCGGACATAGTTACGTTGTTTATGGAATGTTGTCGAATGGTGCAACTGTTTTGATGTATGAAGGTGCGCCGAATTATCCCGATTTTGACCGATTTTGGGACATTATCGAACGCCACAAAGTCAACATTTTTTACACCGCGCCGACGGCGATTCGAGCTTTTATCAAATG
>JAYSTY010000441.1:0-5588 GCA_043719385.1 Blastocatellia bacterium
ATCAGTTGAAAGAACTCGCCGATCAAGTCGCTTCGCACAATTTAGTCATCGGCTCGCTCGTCGCTCCGGTTTGGGGCGGCACAGGCGGAGGCTCGGCAATGGGTTCTGAAGAAGAGCGCAAGGCATTTCTTACGCAAGTCCAAAAATCCTGCGCGATTGGTAAAAAGCTCAAAGAAATCGGCATCCGCCCCTACGGTGTAGTCCGCATTGATTCTTCGTGCAGTCCCGGCGATTGGGCGGCTGATCCGGTTGGCAATACAAAAATTATTGCCGACACATTCCGCGAAGCCTGCAACATCGCCGAAGGCTACGGCGAACGCTTAGCTGCCGAAGGCGAAATTTGCTGGGGCGGCATGCATAGCTGGAAAGACCTGAACGATTTGCTGGAAGAAGTCGGACGCCCTGAAACGCTCGGCATTCAAGCGGACATGGCGCATACGCTGCTATTTACGCTGGGCTACAACGCGCCTGAATATAATTTATTGCCCGAAGGCTATGATTGGGAAGACAGAGAAATTTTGTACGAAGCGTTAGGCAAAATGACGAAAGTTTTACGGCCCTGGGTGAAGGATTTTCACGTTGCACAAAATGATGCAACGGTGAAAGGCTCCGGCTCGCACGACAAAACAGGACGCCATTGTTTGCCGAAAGACCCGAACGGAAAATTAGACATCACACGCGGCGCGGGACTTTGGTTACGCGACGAAACGGGAGCGCTCACCCACAGCACGCAGCACATCAATTGGGACGGCTGCATGTTCTCGAATGAGACGATGACCGATCCGCAGACCTGGAATGACATTTTGGGCGCAATGATTGCGGTGCGAGATGCGCATGGCTGGAATTAGGAGCCTTGTACTCCATGCTGAATTGAGAGGAATGATTATGCTCAACACAGTTCGTGCAATTTTTAAAGAAGGAAAAATTCAATTGTTAGAGGAAATGGATTTACCCGAAGGTACGGAAATGCTCGTTACTCCACTGCTGGATGAAAAGGATTTTTGGTTAAAGGCCAGTCACCCTGCATTAGATACGATCTGGGGTAATGCTGAGGATAATGTCTATGCCGAGCTTCTTGCGTAATGACATTGTGCTTGTTCGCTACCCTTTTTCCAATCTCGCTAACGTAAAGGTGCGTCCGGCAGTAGTAGTCAATGCACCGCATGTTTCAAAAGATGTAATTATTGTTCCATTGACGAGTCGCCTGACCGGGCTATTAAAAGGTGAGTTTATTCTCAAAAATTGGCAACCACCAGGACTCAACGTTGCTTCGGCAGTTAAGCGAGGATTGTATACAGTTGAGGAAAGCTTAATTGTGAAAACCGTTGGACAGCTTGCCCCCATTGATCAGCAGCAGCTAGAACTTTCACTGCGTGAATGGCCGGGGTTCTGAAGTAATGCTCTCGAATTTTCGCCGACTTTGCGATCTGGCGGATGGTCAGACAACTGAGCCGAGCAAGTATTACAAGGACGATGATTAAGCACTAAATTTCAGTACAAGAAAATTAATGATACTGATCCATCAACTAAGCACCTGAATAATCTATGGCAAAAAAACAACTTAACATCGGTCTCGTAGGCTACGGTTTTATGGGACGCACGCACTCGAATGCGTTTGGGCAAGCCGGACGTTTTTTTGATCTTCCGTACAAGTCGGTTTTGAAAGCAGTCTGCGCCCGCAATCCTGAACGTGCGGCAGCGTTCGCAGAAAACTGGGGCTATGAATCTGTCGAAAGTGATTGGCGCAAGCTGATTGAGCGCGATGACATTGATCTCATTGACATCGCCAGTCCCAACGATACACACGCGGAGATTGCGATTGCTGCGGCGAAGGCTGGCAAAATTGTGATGTGCGAAAAACCGCTGGGACGGACAGCAGCGGAAGCAATGGCGATGGTTGAAGCGGTCGAAGCCGCCAAAGTCGCCAACATGGTTTGGTACAACTACCGTCGTGTTCCGGCGGTGACGATGTTGAAAAATTTGATTGATGAAGGACGCTTCGGAAGAATTTTTCATTACCGCGCCAAGTTTTTGCAGGACTGGACAATCTCGCAGGATTTGCCGCAGGGCGGTGAAGGACTCTGGCGTTTGGACGCTTCGGTAGCGGGAAGCGGCGTGACAGGTGATTTGCTCGCACACAACATTGATACCGCGATGTGGCTGAACGGAGCGATTACGGAAGTCTCCGCGATGACCGAAACTTTTATCAAGGAACGTAAGCACAGCCTGACCGGAGAAATGACTCCTGTCGGAATTGATGACGCCAGTTTATTTATGTGCCGATTTGCGAATGGCTCGCTGGCTACGTTTGAAGCAACACGGTATGCACGCGGTCACAAGGCTTTGTATACGCTGGAAATCAACGGCGAGAACGCGTCTGCGATTTGGGATTTGCATGATCTGCATCGCATTCAATATTTCGATCACCGCGATGAAAGTCAGTTGCGCGGATGGCGCAGCATTCACATTACCGACAGCGATCATCCGTACATGAATCGCTGGTGGGTTCCCGGCTTACAAATCGGATACGAGCATACCTTCACGCATCAATTTGCAGATTTTCTGGAAGCATTAGGTGAAGGCAAAGCAGCTTCCCCGACCTTCAGAGATGGATTGGCAACGGATTATGTGACCGATGCAGTATTGAAATCTGCGCAGACCCGACAATGGGAAACGGTTGAGAAGCAAATCAAATAGCAAAAGGCAAATAGCAAAAGGCAAAAGTGAAATTCGGAAGAAATCCCCAACCCCCTATAGCGGTTTTCACTTATGTGCGACCTGCGAGATACCTGCGGTACAGTACGACGAGCGGTAGCGAGTTGGTCAGCGCTGTACCAGGTCGCTACCGGTCGCTGTACCGTACCGGCGTAACAGTCGCCCGCATCTGCAAACCGCTATAAGAAAGTTTCTAAAAAAAAATAAAGTGCCGCCTTTTTGCCTTTTAATTTTTGATATTTGCCTTTTGATTTCTTCCGCAGTCTTTTGATTTCTTACGGAGAACTACATGAAAAAAACTATCACTCTTTCTGCCGCCCTGCTCGTCGCAGCGCTCTTTGCTTACCATCATACCAGTGCGCAGCAAGCTCCTGCTCCGGGCGCACCTCCGCAAGGTCAGCCGCGACCTGCTGGCGGTATGCGAACAGGCATCGAAGCGATGACGCCCGAAGATCACACGGGATTTGAAGCTATCTTCGACGGAAAAACGCTCAAAGGCTGGGACGGCGATCCGCAATTCTGGCGCGTAGAAAATGAGACTATTGTCGGCGAAAGCACGGCTGAAAAACCTGTTAAAGTAAATACATTTTTGATTTATCGCGATGGTCAACCCAAAGACTTTGAATTGAAACTGGAATACAAAATGAACTCGACGAATAGCGGTATTCAATATCGCAGTGTCGAGCTTCCCGATGTCGGCAAATGGATTTTGAAGGGCTATCAGGCGGACATTGATTTGGCGAATATGTTTACGGGACAGTTGTATGAAGAACGTGGACGTGGCTTTCTCGCTATGCGTGGAACGATGACGCAAATCCTAACGGGTAACAAAAAGAAAATCATTGCGGATCTGCGCAGCGGCGATGACCTCAAAGCATTCATTAAAACCAACGACTGGAATCGAGTTCATATCATTGCGCACGGCAATGTGCTGACTCATATTTTCAACGGACATCTCATGGCGCAATGCGTAGACGACGACCCAACGGGAAGAGCGATAGGCGGATTGCTTGGCGTCCAGATGCACGTTGGCGCACCGATGAAAATTGAAGTCCGCAATGTGTGGCTGAAGAATTTGTAAACAGGTACGATGGCGTGCTTGTCAGTACCACCTGCGGTAGCGGGTGGGTAATGACTGCAAAAAAATTGCTGGAATGAATACAAAGCGCTGTTGTCAAACAGATCGCTAACCAAGACAGAAATAATAATTAAGCTGGGCTGAGGAATCGCAAGTAGCGATTCATACCGCAGGTCTACTGAGACTGCTGTACTTTCATCTTGCAGCGGATCGCTGTTAATCAGGCTTTTCGTTGAATTTTCATCGCAAAATTTGTTAGGAGAATAATTATGACCAAGCTAAGTACTATGCTGAAAATGTCCAGCCGTCACCTCGTGACTGCCTCATTATTTGCATTGTCACTCTGGGTCTGTTCGGGGGCAGTTCTGGCACAGGGACTAACCGGACAAATCTCAGGCTCAGTGACAGATTCCAGTGGAGCCGTTGTTTCCAACGCAACGCTTCAACTTACGAACGCGCAAACAGGACAAACGCGCTCGACTACGACCAGTTCGGAAGGTCGTTTCGTGTTCCCGGAACTTTTGCCAGGAACCTTTACTCTATTGATTGAGGCTACGGGCTTCAAGAAGCTTGAGCAGGCCAATCTCGTAGTGTCAGCCGCAGAACGTGTTTCGCTGCCTGCGCTAGTGCTGCAAGTCGGAGCGGTCGGCGAAACTGTGACCGTGACTGCCGAACAATCAGCCGTCAAAACGGAAAGCGCGGAACGCTCAGGCGTTGTTAATACGCGTCAGTTTCAGGAGCTTCCACTCAAAGGCCGCGACTGGATGAGTTCAATTCGTCTGCTGCCAGGTGTAGTAGACGGAAATGCCACAGGCCGTGATGCTCCAGGCTGGTCAACTGCCGGCGGTATTTCGATCAACGGTACACGTACAACGGCGGTTTACCTGAATCTTGACGGCGTGAATCTTTCCGACACCGGACAAAACGGAACGAATTATCTGGCTCCGAATATTGACGCCATTGCCGAAGTAAAAGTGTTGACCAATAACTTTCAGGCGGAGTATGGACACAGTTCCGGCGGTAACATCACAACCGTAACCAAGAGCGGTACGCGTGAATTTCATGGCGGTGGTTATTACTTCCTCCGCAACGAATGGTTGAATGCTAACGAGTGGGTGAATAACCGGAATACCACTGGTGTTGCGATCCCCATTCCGAAGTATCGCTTCAATAATCCTGGCTATTTTGTTGGTGGCCCGGTGCTGTTGCCCTGGACGAAATTCAACCGTGACCGCAACAAGCTGGTGTTCTTCTTCTCGCAGGAATTTTTGCCGCGCAAGATCGGATCGTTTACGCAGACAGTTGTACCCACAGCCCTGGAACGTGCCGGTGATTTCAGCCAGACGCCACTTAATGGCGCGGCCTTCGCTGAGCTTGTCAACCCAGTGACTCGTCTGCCATTTGCTACCAAAAACGTCATTCCTACTAATCTGATTGATCCACGCGGACAGGCAATTCTAAAACTTTTGCCAGCGCCAAATATTCCTGCGACGACCACTTGCGCTGCCGGAAAATGTAATCGTCAGGATGACATTATTGACACTCGCCCGCGCCGTGACACCATCTTAAGAATTGATTACAACGCGACGGCGAAAGATCAAACTTACGTTCGTTTGATTCAGGATTTTGAAGCGCGCAAAGGCGGAGTGTTTCTGGGTTCAACGGCAAACGTCTCAATTTTCCCTCAATTCAAAACCGTGTACACGGTGCGTAGTGTGGGCGCAGTGGGCACGTGGATTCATACCTTCGGGGGCAATCGACTGAATGAAGTAACCGTTGGGATCAACCGTGCGAA
>JAYSTY010000442.1:0-13500 GCA_043719385.1 Blastocatellia bacterium
TGGCGCGCAAAAATGCCGAGTAACGCAAACACCGTACAGAGAAATTTGTAGTAAACTAAACTTCGTTTCATTCGCCGATAATATATTTTTCAGGAGTAATCACATGACATCCCATAAACATTTATTTTTGCTGCTGGCACTGTTGTTTTGCACTGTCGCACAAAACGACGGCCAGGTAACCGCACCGGAAAAAACTAAAGTCTTTGCTTTAAACGGAAAAGCCGTTGCCCCGTTAACAACCGTCAGCCCGGAGACAACCGCCATCGTATTTATTTTTACGCGCACGGATTGCCCGCTTTCCAAACGCTACACGCCGGAAATAAAACGCCTGACGGAAAAATTTGCTGCCTCCAAAATTGCTGTGCACCTGGTTTTTCCTGGCGCCGATGAAAGCGCGGCGACGATTCGCCAATACCTCGAAGAATACAAATATCAATTGACTGCATGGCGCGATCCTGAACACGCGCTGGCGAAAATGACAGGCGTAAGTGTCACGCCGGAAGTCGCAGTATTTGTGCCGCAAAAAAAATCCTGGCGCATCGTTTATCACGGTCGTATAGATGATCGCGTCGCAGCGTTCGGGAAAATGCGTCCAACTGCTGTGGTGCGCGATTTGGAAGACACTCTGACTGCGATTACGAAAAAAACATCACTGAAATTGCAAACAACAAAGGCTATCGGTTGCTATATTTTCTGAGCCGGAAAATACAGTTAGGAGCAGGCGTCAAGAGTTCAAGCTTCAGCTTGATTTTAGTTCGCCAATGCAAAACCAGGCTAAAGCCTGAACTCTTGACGCCTCTTAATCAGTACTCATAATTCTTTTCACAAAAGCACGATGAAAAAAAGATTCATCACACAATTGCTGTTTTTTTTCTGTCTGGCAGTTGGCACTACTTCCGCCCAAACCGCGCCAAATTTTAATCAACATATTGCACCGCTTATGTATGAATATTGTGCGGCTTGTCATCATCCAAAAGGCTCTGCTCCATTTAGCTTGCTCACTTACAGAGATGTAAAAAAGCGCGCCAAACAAATTGCCGAAGTCACACGCACGCGTTATATGCCACCCTGGTTGCCGGAACCAAACCCGCATAAAATTGCAGATGAACGGCGGTTGAGCGAAGCCCAAATCAAGCGCATTCAGCAATGGCTTGACGCCGGAATGCCGGAAGGTAACGCCAAAGATTTACCGCCTGCGCCACGCTTCAACGAAGGCTGGCAACTGGGCAAACCTGACCTGATTGTCAAAATGCCCGAAGCGTTTGACGTGCCTGCCGAATCGCGCAACACGGGCAATGATGTCTTTCGCAATTTTGTGTTGCCGCTTCCAGTCACGACCACGAAATACATCAGGGCCGTAGAAATTTTGCCCGGCAACAAACAACTCGTGCATCACGCCAATCTTTTGATTGATCGTACTGGCAATGCGCGGCGCCTGGATGCGCAAGACACTGGCCCCGGCTTTGGCGGGATGGAAATCACGACCGAAGCCGACAGCTTTGATCCCGAAAGCCACTTCCTGTTTTGGAAGCCCGGCTCTGTGCCTTTTGTCGAGCCGCCTGGAATGGCCTGGCGCTGCGATCCCGGCACCGATTTAATTCTCAACATTCACTTGCAACCAACTGGCAAGCCCGAAAAAATCCAGGCCGAAATCGGGCTTTATTTTTCTGACCAGCCGCAAACAATTTTTCCAATGCTCCTGCAACTTGAACACGATGGGAACCTGGATATTCCTGCCGGAAAAAAAGATTTCGTTGTGACGGATGAATTTACCTTACCGATTGATGTGGATTTGCTCGGCGTGTATCCGCACGCACATTACCTCGGCAAAGATTTGCTTGGTGCAGCGACGTTGCCCGACGGCAAGCAAATTCAACTCATTCACATCAAAGATTGGGATTTGAATTGGCAAGCCGTTTTCAAATACGCGCAGCCAATTTTTTTGCCCAAAGGTTCAGTCGTGAAAATGCGGTACAGCTACGACAATTCCGCGACGAATCCACGCAATCCACAAAAACCACCCAAAAGTGTTTTGTCCGGCAACAACTCTACGGATGAGATGGGGCATTTGTGGTTGCAAGTGTTGCCGCGCAGGCCAACCATAAATGGTGTAGACGCCCGCGTGTTTTTGCAGGAAGCCGTGATGCGGCGGCGTTTGGAAAAATATCCAAACGATTTTACAGCGCATTTCAATTTAGCTGCCGCGTTGCAAACCCGTGGCGCAAATGAAGAGGCGATTTTAGAATTTCAAAGAGCTTTGGCCGTGAAGCCGGATGATGCCGCTGCGCATACAAATTTAGCTGTGCTGCTGCAATCGTTGGGTACAGGCGATCCGCTGATTCATTACCAGCAAGCACTTCGGGCGCGCCCGGATTATTTCAATGCTCGCTATAATTTCGGCAATTTGCTGTTAGGGCAGGAGCAGGTTGCCGAAGCGTTAATTCAGTTGCGTGAAGCCGTGCGCTTGCAACCGAATGACGCGGGCGCACACAACAGCTTGGGCGCGGCGTTTGTAATGCAGGGCGATGTAGCCGATGCCGCCGAACAGTTTCAAAAATCCTTACAGCTTGAGCCAAACAATGCCGACACACACAGCAATTATGCTGCTGTACTGGCAAATCAAGGCAATTTCTCTGCCGCCATTCAGCAGTACGAAGAAGCATTGCGAATCAATCCGAACAGCGCTGACAATCACAATGAATTGGGTGCGTTGTTAGGTCGGCAACGTAAAATCCCGGAAGCCCTCGCGCATTTTGAGCAGGCGCTCAAGCTCAATCCCAATCACGCCGCCGCACAGGAAAATTTACAGCGTGCGCGGCGGATTAAATAAAACCTGGGTACGCAGGCGTCCCGCCTGCGAAAAAGCGAGTCAGCGAGCTTTCCTATTCACAGACACGCAGGCGGGACGCCTGCGTACCCGGGGGATTTCAATGAACATGTGTGCCAGCAACAGGCAGCACGAATTTTTTCTGTGTGAGTTCACTAAACTTTTTCTCGCCTTCGACTACACGATAAAAGCGATCAAGCGGTAAATTTTTCCAGTGTTGCGTTTGGCCTGAAGTCGGCCAGTTAATTTCTACTTCTTCAATGGCCGCCGCCTGACCTAAACCAACGTGCAAACGAAATGGCGAGCCGCCAAAGCTCCCGCCTGAACTAACGACGCGAAATAAATCGCGCGTTCCTTCTTTGGTGGTGACACGCACACGGACACGCGTTCCCAGCGCCAGCCGATTGGTTTGTACGCCGCGCAATTCAAGCGCTACCCAGTGATTGCCGTGACCAGGGTTTTCAAACAGCACGCTTTTGTACGTGTCGCCCGGATAAGCGCCGCCAATGACCTCAAAAATATCTTCGTCGCCATCGTTATCCACGTCACCGAAAGAGATGCCGTGACCTTTTTGCAAATGCCCGAAGCCGCCTGAAGTCGTCACATCCTGAAAACTTTTTCCGCCTGCATTGCGAAACATTTTATTCGGCAGCAGCGCCGCAAACTCTGGTGTTCCTGTCCCGAAATAACAATCCAGCCAGCCGTCATTATCGAGGTCACCAAAATTCGCGCCCATCGCCAGAATCACGCGATCCAATTTCGTTTGGCGGGTAACATCCGTGAATGTTCCGTTGCCGTTGTTGTGATACAGGCGCGGCGTTTCGCCCTGATTTGGCAGGCCAAACTGAAAGGCTCCGATGTCGTTTGGCGACGCAGTGAAATAGCCTGCGACCAGAATATCCTGCCAGCCATCATTGTCGTAATCCCAAAACCACGTAGCGAAACTGTGCAGCGGTTCACCGACGCCGGCCTGCTCAGTGACATCGGTAAATTTCCATTCGGCTGGATCAGGTTTTTGCGGATTTTTTGGGCCGTCATTGCGCCAGAGATGATTTTTCTGCCCTTTACTTGAAATGTACAAATCGGGTCGCCCGTCATTGTTGTAATCGCCCCACGCGACGCCTTTGACAAAACCCATTTCGGACAAGCCCAATTTTTCTCCGACTTCGGAAAACGTGCCGTCGTGATTGTTGTGAAAAAGCTGTGAAGGGTGGCGAAATTGCGCATTCGATTCGTGTCCAAGATATAAATCCAGCCAGCCATCATTGTCGTAATCCGCCCACGCGGCGGTTTGCGTCGGATGAAAAGACAGCAGCCCTGCCGCTTCTGTCACGTCGTCAAATGTGCCGTTGCCGTTATTACGCAATAATGAAGGTGGATAGTTTCCATGCTCGCCCCACCAGCCGCCGCGCAACACCAGCACATCAGGGGATCCATCATTGTTGAAATCCCCATGAATCAAATTCAAACCGCCAACTTCACCCGTCAATCCGGCTTCTTCCGTGCGTTCAGAAAAAGTGCCATCGCCGTTGTTGTGAAAGAACCGCAACTGATCCAGCGGCCCCTGTGAAGACAGCACTAAGTCTAAAAATCCATCGCCATCAAAATCATCCATCACGCTGCCACCGGCGTGCGAAGTCACGTCGAGTCCCGTCATTGGCGCGACTTCATTAAAATGTTTGATGTCGTATTCAGCGGCAAATTTATCCGGCGGCAGCAACCATTCATTTGGCACTTTGGTTGGGTAATTTCCCAATGTCATCGCCGCCAGATTAAGCAGCCAGCGGGCGCTCAAATCCTGTGGATCGCCTTGTAACAGCGCGGTCAACTCCTGCACCGCGCCATTGGCTCCGCGCTTGATTTCGTGAATGCCTGCGCCACGAATTGGAAAGAGGCAGGATTCCTGACCGTGATGCAGCAGGCAGTTTTCCTGCTCGCCCAAACGCAAATACGAAAGCGCCAGTAGCTGCCGCATTTCTTTGACAAAATACGGCGCGAGGAGGATGCCTTTGTCGCTGGTCAACTGACGTAATTTTTCTAACTCGGCGACTGCTTCGGCGCTCTGTCCGGCGCGCAACAATGCGTCAGCGAGGGCAACGCGTGCTTGCAATTCGGTGCGAATGTCTACGTTCTGCGCGAGTCCGGCGCGATAATAATTGGCGCGTTCGGCGTCTTTGCTCGGATCAGTTTTCCAATCCTGCGCCTGATAAATTTTCACCAGCAACGCCGCCATTTTTTTGGTGCTGGCGGCCTGATAAGTAGCTGTCTGACCGAATGTGCTGGAACTTAAACTACAGACGAGAAGCAATGTACCGCCAACACCGCACAGGCGAGCTGAAATGTTTTTCTCACGCGCACGATTAAGGCTGATCATTATTGCCCTGCAATTTTTCTGCGATGCCAAATTCGCGTTTGGCTTCTTCGGCCCGCCCGGCTTGTTGGAAAAGTTGTGCCAGCATGTAATGCGCGGATTTATTGTTTGGATCGAATTGAATTGCGCGGCGCAACATTCCTTCGGCGCTGACCAAATCGCGTTTTTTTAAATAGGATTTGCCCAGCAAAATATAGGGGCCGCTGTAAAAAGGATTCAGCCAGACAGATTTTTGCAGCGGCGTAATCGCTTCGTCCCATTTCAGTTGGCGCGTGTACACATCGCCCAACCGATAAAAAGCCATCGCGTTGCCGGGATTGAGCGCAATTTCTTTTTCCAGCAAAATAACGGCTTCATCGAAATTTGATTTTTGGATCGCAATCACGCCCAACTGAAAATTTGCGTTGGGCAGGCTGGGATTTTTCGCCAGCGCTTGTTTGAGTTCGATGGCGGCGTATTCGTCAAGCTCGACGCGCATCATCATTTGTGCGGTGAGCAAATGTGCCGCTGGAGAATCCGCCGCGACACGAAACATTTTGGCAAAGGCAGCGCGTCCTTTTTCGGCCTGACGCGTTTGGATACTGGCCATCCCCAGCGCATAAAAAAGTTCGTTATTGTTGGGCAGCCAGGCGACTGTTTGTTCGAGGAAGGGAACTGCTTCCGCCAAATGTCCCAGCACATAATGCGAGAGGCCGAGTATCTGAATCGCCTCTTTGCGTTCGGCTGAATTCTGCGGCCATTTGTCAAAAATTGGAGCCAATGCGGCAATCGCGCCGACGTGGTTACTTGTGCGGGAATGAGCGACACCCAGCAGATGTTGCACCCGTAAATCAGCATTGGTTGGTAACGCTTGTAATTTGGCGAGCGCCTCTTTGGCCTGACCCTGATTGAGGAGCGTCCGAGCTTCGGTCAGCACTGTTGCAATGTTTGCTGGTGCGACAGGCTGGGCCTGAGCATAAGCCAGCACTGGCAAAAATATCATGAGCGCCAGCAGTAAGGGATTCATCGGCGTAAAAATTGAGCGAAAGAAAAACATAAGAAAAATGGGGAGCCTGCCTCCAGGCTCCCCGATCAGAGGACAAGTCCGTCATGGCTTATCCCCACTGAAATCTTGCGGCAGGTCTGTTTCCGGTTAAAGCTAAAAACCTGCCGCTCTGGGGGGAGTCACGCGTTAGAACTTCAGCTTGAGCGCAAACTGAAGATTCCGCTGCGGGTCTGAACCGAAGTAGGCGGTTGAGTTGATCGTGCCACCGCTGCCAGTGAACTTGCTCACGAAACCATCAGGATTTCCCAGATTGACGTGGTTGAAGAGGTTCACCGCCTCGACGCGGAATTCCGCTTCAGACTTTTCTGTCAGCCTGAATTTCTTGAAAAGTGATGCGTCGGTGCGCCAGTAACCCGGTCCACGTTCTGCATTTCGTTTCTGGTTGCCGAAGGTTCTGATAGTGGGTTTACTGAATACGCTCAAGTCGCTGATATAAGAGAACGAGCCGTCAGAATTACGGGTCGCTCCGGTCTTCACCGTACCATTGACATTCGGGCGGCAGGTTCCGGTATCGGAAATTCCGCTGGTGTCAATACAGTTGTCGAACGGCTGACCACTTTGGATCATCGTGTTCGAGTTGAACTGCCAGCCACCGATGGCAAGGTCCGCAGCCTTGGAAGCGCCACTCATGAATTTCTTACCTTTTCCAACTGGAAGTTCGTAAACCTGTGACAGCACGAAACCGTGATTTCGTTGCCAGCCTGCGGGGCCACGATTCAACTTGGAATCAAAGAAGAAATAACCACCATCATCCTGAGCCTGTTTTTGCCAGGTGTAATGTGCCAACACTGAGTAACCATCAGAGAATCGCTTATCCAGTTTGACCTGGAGCGAATCATAACGGTTGTTACCACAGTTGCAGAAGTAGTCAATGTCCTGCGACCAGCCGAATTTCTGATAATACGGCTTGGCGAGAGTTCCATTTCGTCCTGGTACATAACCTGTGATAGGTATCTGGTTAGCATTAACGGCAGGTCCGTCGCCAGCGAAGACGTGGGTTCCCTTGTTACCAACGTAAGCGGCTTCAACTGACATTTTGCTGGTCAATTGATACTGCACTGTAACGTTGTAGGCATCTACCGTTGGCAGGCGCTGTTTATCCGGCAGGACACGAGCGAAGACTCCATCGGGAAGATAGAATTGTCCGCTTGAAGGCAATGCCGTATTAGCTACCGCTGTTGGATCTTTGGGTGATTTGTTCAATCCGAAATACTGCGTGAAAGCTGGCGCACCGCCAGCCAAATTAAAGGCACGATTATATTGACCGTTGTCAATTCGCTGAACTGCCAAAACTGGTAAGTTTTGTGTTACCGAATGCCCAAAGGTCGAACCAAAGACGCCGATGTCGTAGCTGCGACCATAGCCCATGCGAATGACCAGCTTTTCGGAAGCTTTGTAAGCTACGCTCAGACGTGGTGCGAAGTTTGGGGTGTTTTTGACATTACCACCGAGGTTAGTGCTGCCAACTCCTGCAGTACTGACGAGGCCGGTATCAAGGCTCAGATAGCCGCCGTTTCCAGGGGCATTGAGCGTTTGCGGATTGATCACATCCAGACGCAATCCGTAGTTGACCGTCAACTTTTGATTGACACGCCACGAATCCTGTCCGTAGTAGAAATGACGGAATTGACGTTCACGAGCATCTGTATTGGTGCTGATGTAACGACCAAAGCTGGTCACGTCACCTAATAGGAAAGTTGCCAACCCTAAACCGCCGCCGCTGACGCCAGCAGTGCGTGCGTTGTTGAAGGTTAATTCACCAGCGCGATGCACGTCACTAGGGACGCGAAGGTTAAAAGCGCGACGGAAATCAGCACCGAATTTGAAGGTGTGATTACCGGAGAATTTTGTCGTATTACTGACAAATTGGAATTGGTTTTCGTCCTGATCCAATGGGCAGTTGCAACGATTGACTCCCAGACCTGAACCGAAGTTCGTGTCTGGAATGTTGTTGTTACCATTCAGGAAGAACGCTGATAACCCAGAACTAAAGGAATCAAAATTGAGTCCATTGATTCCGGCATCTTTGGAAGTTGTTTTCCCAAAGTCGAATGGTAAAACGTTAACTTTGTAACGGAAAAACCCAAAGCGAAAATCCGTCACAAGGGTTGATGACCACGTATAGTCAAGACCAATAGCAACACTTTGATTGCGGACTTTTGAAGTTCCGCCAAGGGAGCCTAATTCTGAACCACCACCTGCGCCAAAGGCCGTCGGGCCGTTACGTTGGAAGTCGCCAAAACTATAACGTCCAAACATCGTCAGCTTTTCAGATGTCCGATAATCCACACGAGTATCAAAGCTGTTCTTATTGAAACCTTCAATGCCTGAAGCGACGAAATTATCGGCAGTGCCGTTAAGCCGTCCTGGCGCATTGGGTAAGGGAATCAACTTGAGTACATTCAGCGCCTGCGCTGATAAGCGAGGTACTGGAATGATATTTCCAGTAAATGCTGTCCGCGCAGTTAAGGCTCCGCTGGAATTGAAGACAGAAGTCGCAGGATCGAAAATATTCGACCCATAAGCGGATAAATTCCCAGTCCGTGCGGCGGCAGTTGGAACAGTTAGCAGTCTGGTTCCACCATTCTTGCTGCGCTGTCCTTCAAAATCACCGAAGACGAAAAGTTTATCTTTGATGATTCTTCCACCCAACGCTCCACCGAATTGATTCTTGAGTGTGTCAGGGACGAATTTGCCAGTCAGTGGATCAACTCTGGCTTGTGAGAAAGGATTACGTGCCTGAAAAATGTCGTTCTGACGGAAGAGGAAAGCCGCTCCATGCAGATCGTTGGTTCCTGATTTGGTCGAAACTGAAGCGACGCCGGCGATGGCCTGTCCGAATTCCGCATCGTAATTTTGCGAGGTGATTTTTGTTTCACCAATAGCTTCAAGATTCGGATTGATGACGATAATGCCGAGGATCGGGTCACGATTTTCGGTTCCGTCAAGCTGGTATCCGGTTCCGCTGAAACTCTGTCCATTCACCATGATTTGCGTTGATCCTTGCGGATTTTCGCTCGCGGCATGCTGCCATTGCAGTTGTTGCGTACCGGGGGTCAGCAATAATAATTTGGTGAAGTTACGATCCAGAATCGGCAGATCAGTAACTTGTCTGGATTCAAACGTAGTTGCCACGTCAGCGCGGTCAGTCTTCAATAAGGCTGCATCGGCTGTGATGGTAACTTCTTCTGTGACAGCGCCGGTCTGTAACTGGAAATTAGCGGACGTTGAAGTGTCAACGTTGACGATAAGGTCCTGCACACTGGATTTAAAATTGGGCGCTTCAATTTTGATTCGATAGCTACCGGGGATCAGGCGCGTCTGGGTAAAGTTACCGTCCTGATTGGTTTCTGTACTGAAGGTTTGATTCTTGCTGGTATCGGTGATGGTCACCTTCGCCTTGGGCAGGGCGGCTCCCGATGGATCCGTGACTGTGCCAAAGACGCTGCCGTAAACCGCCTGCCCGAAAGCAGTACTTGCAAAAGCGGTGGTCAGCAGAAGGGCCAGGACGAGCAGCGAGAATTTCTCAAAAGCTCTCATAAGTTTCTCCTGTTGAGACCTGAAAACCAGGCCTCAGATTGCTGTTGATCCAATGGCAAAACGTAAGAAACAAAGGAGTCGCTGCTGCCTTGTCATTGAACCGGGTATTGATGTTGATAACGTGTGATAGATCGTAGTTCTGACATGGTTGTCAGAAACTCTCATCCCAGCAGGAAGCCAGATGTCTTCAGATCAAATAAAACTGTCCGAAAAATCCTCCCTAAGGGGAGAATCGGGAGAGTAGCCTGAAGATCGTTTTATTGTTAGAACCGCGTTTTTACTAATTTTTTCGTGGACACGAAAATAATTGCAAAATTTAAGCAAAGCCAGACTTACCGTAAGTTGAGAAGGTACTTCATTGGCGATTGCTTTAGGCGTTACAGCAGGTATAATACCGTTACTTCTTTGCAGACAAGTGGTTTATGCAGCAAGAAAACATCTGTTACATGCACTGTTACAAGTTGGATGTAACATCTCCCGGGCTGATGAATATCACAAATGAGGAAAAATTTGCTGAACTGGAAAAAGTCTTACAGGGGAAAACCCTGCAAGGTTCGGAAAACCTGCGCGCCTTTTTACGTTTTGTAACGATTCAGGCGATTGAGAATCAGGAGCGACAGCTTAAAGAATATATTATTGCGACAGAAGTTTTCGGGCGGGGCAGCCAGTACGATCCGCGCATTGACTCAGTTGTTCGCGTGCAGGCGGGACGGCTGCGCGTCAAATTACAGGAATATTACGCTACTGAAGGAAAAAACGATAACCTCGTAATTGAGTTGCCCAAGGGACATTACACACCGATTTTCTCTCACGCTCATAACGTTTCTCCGGCCCTGACCGCTGAGCCGGACGGGAACGGCAAAGTTAGTGAAAACATTGAAACTGCCGTACCGCGCCAGCTTGCTGCTCCTTTATGGGACGATTTACTGAGTGCCCCTGAACCGGTGCTGGTAGTTTTTAGCAATACAATCTTTCATGGCACTTACGATGGGATGAAACTGTTCAACTCGCTGGATTTTATGCATGGCAGCCCGGAATCTGATGTCCTGCGACAAAGCGTTGGCAGCGGTGGTCAAAGCCCTGAGCCGGTCATTGATCATTACACCGGGATTGGCGAGGTCATGGGGGTTTATTCGCTGGGGGATTTTTTCGCACGGATGCACCACCCGTATCGCCTCAAGCGCAGCTTGCTACTAACCTGGGATGATGCCAGGACGGACAACATTGTGGTGCTGGGGTCGCCGGCAGAAAATCTTTTCCTGCTTGATCTGCCTCAGAATCAGGATCTGGTTTTTCGCTGGGTGCAGGATGGAAAAGAACGGAATCTCAACGCCATAGTAAATATTAAACCCCAGCCGGGCGAGCAGGAATATTATCTGGCGAAACAATATGACTCTTCGCCCAGCCATGTTTCTGAAGATTATGCTGTCATCAGTTTGCTCAAGGGGTTAAGTGAGAAAAATCGTTTACTGATTCTGGCCGGGATCAATACTTTTGGCACCCAGGCGGCGGCGGAATATGTGACACAACCGGAATATATTAAAGACCTGATCTCACATTTGAATATCGCTCCACCCGGCGAACCTCCCAAATTACCCACCTATTATCAGATTTTGATCAAAGTTAAAGTGAATGGCGGAGTCCCGATCCAGATTTCTTATGTCACGCATCATGTTTTGTAACGGGGTAACTCCGGGGCGAAAATTACTTCGGATAATCAGCCTTAAAAACTAACTGCCACTTGATTAATTACCTGACGAAAATATCGCGTGAGCGTGAGCACTGAATTTAAGCTTGCCTGCGCTTCAGTCTCGCGTTAAAATAATTTTTCTGTGATATTAGTGTTCACAAGTTCTTTTACTAAAGAGTTTTACTACAGAGAGTTCAAAGTAGATTATTAAATAATTCCACGCCGACTTGTCCCAGGCTGAAACCAGGCCTCCCCGAATCTACGACCTCACCGTGCCGCCTGAGCTTATGGTTAATCGCCCCGCCGCCAAGCTCTCGGTCAGGCCGGGGGTGGCTAAGTATTGAGATATTATCTATGCTATTACGCTGCCCGCAGTGTCAGTATGCCAATCAAATTGAGGTTGAAGCCTCCAAACCGCGCATTGTTTGTGCTCGCTGCGCGAGTGTCATTGCCGTCGAGTTCCATTCAAATTCCCATGTTCCTTCGGTTCCCGATTTGATTGGTGAAGAAAAAGGGTTTTACGAACAAGCAAATATGCAAACAACAGAAACATCTCCTCTTGATCTTGATTCATTACTTGAATCGTCCGGTGAGTCCAGGCCTGATCTTCCCGTGCCTACTCCGCCATTTATGCCGCAAATCGTCGCGACGCCGGTCAGTCAGGCAGGTCTTAAAAATGCGGAAAATCGCTGGGAAAGTGACGAGATTCTGGATATTCCAAGAGCGTCGCAACCAACTGTGCAAACTGCTGTGCCGAGCAGTGATCCGCAGTTAAAAGTTGATGATCTGTTAGGTTCCCCGGAACACTGGCCAGTAAATGTTCAGGTGACGCCAGTTACCGCCGAGCTTGTCGAGCCTGAAGTTAATGCCGGAGCAAGCGGGTTTTTGGATTCATTTAACCCTTTCGATAAAGCAACAGAGGTGAAGCAGCAGGTGACTGAGCAGGCGACTGTTCACGAAGCGCAGGAAGTGTTTGTTGGCGAAGTGAACCCGGAAAGTTCAACCGGAGGCTTTGTCTCCGAAAAGCCCCCGTCAGTTTTTGCACAGGATTCCTATAATTTCCGCAACAGCACGTTTGTGATGGCGACCCCTGATAAAGGAAATAAAAGCCGGATGGTCAAGGTTTTTCTGGCGGTCGGTTTGCTTTGTGCTTTGCTAGCCATTGGCTGGTACGGACTATCAGGCTTGGTCAAGAATTGGCTTAACCTCCGCCGTACTGGCGAAGTGGCGACGGTTCAACCTAATCCGACGCAATCGGTTGCCGCCAATGCGGGCAAGCCTGCGGTTGCTCCCAGTGTGATTCCGAGTTTAGGTTCAAAACCCGGCGAGACGACCAACAAAAATGCCAGTCCGGCGGCATCCGCTTCTGTGACTGTTTCTCCGGCGGCTGGAAATGCTGCCAAACCAACTCCGACCGCTGCTGTGGCGCAAAATAATCCAGCCACTAAACCGGCTGAGCCTGCCAAGCCGACTCCCGTTGCGCAAACTGGCAATTCCGGTCATGCCGTGGGCGCCGGCGAAGGCAGCCTGACCGTTCAGGTAGCAGCGTTCAATGAGCTTGGGCCAGCTCAGCAAACCGTGGCGCGGTTAAAGAATTCCGGGATTGACGCACGCATGGTCAAGGCTGAAGTCCCCGGCAAGGGGACATGGTATCGCGTGCAGGTCGGGCGTTATACCAGTGAGTCAGAAGCCGCCAAATATGGCGGTGAGTTACGTGCCAAAGGTGCGGCCCGAGATTTTATCGTGACCGGGTACCAGGCGCAGTAGCTGGTAACATTTTCGCTCGCACTTTTTTTAAGCAGCGCGGATTTATGATTGCGGAAATTGTCCCCGTTGCCGTAATCTGCGGGTCTGCGCTTTTCGTTTAGTTTGCCCCTTAAGCAACCAGTTTTGCACTTCAAGTATTGTTCTTATGATGAAACAACCGGCTGCGGACATGACGCTGATATACACGAAAATCGTCGAGCGTTATGCCACGTTTTTTCCGCGTCCTGAAGCCCGGTTGCGTTTTTTCAATGGGACGATTG
>JAYSTY010000443.1:0-34306 GCA_043719385.1 Blastocatellia bacterium
GTGTCTGGAGTTGCGCATCAACTGCACCGATTAAATCCAGCGCGCGGTCACAGGCGGCGCGTCCCCAGAATTCATGCGGATCAGGCCAGATCGAAAAGAATTGCGCATCTACGCCGCCGTCGCGCAGCAGGTTCAAATCCAGGTGCCAGCCCGGAGCGCCTGTCGCTAAATCCGCGCCTTCGTCAAGGACACGCTGAATCGTATCGGCATGCATATCAATCACAAGAGCGCGATGATGAATTTGTTCGCTGTTCATTTCACCATTGAAGCATGAAAGCCAAATAAAGAAAATTCCCCGGGAGCGCAGGCGGCTCGCCTGCGCAGCGGCAAGCGCAGCAAAGCCGCTGCCCCGTGCGCAGGAAAATATTAGCAAGACAACCTGTGCCTCACGCCAGCCGCAAACGCGACATTGCACACGTTTTTCGCAGGCGAGCCGCCTGCGCTCCCAGGGGAAATTAATTTCCTGCCCCTTGACTTCTCTCCCCACCATTTCTAATCTCCCATCCCGTAGCTCACAATTTTCCCTTGCTACTCTGCCTTGCCGCTCGTGCTGAGTGGCAAGCAATGACTGATGATTGGTGATGCCTCGCGGTGTGTTGGGTCCTCTGCCAATAGCTCGACACTTCAGCCAGCACCACTACCTGTAAGCCACAACCTGGCGGTTGTCAGACTTTTTGTGTCTGCCGCCACCAAACAAGGTAGGAGTGTCCATGAATGAAACAATTTTTTCCGCACTCGTCGGAGTGCGTCCCACAACCCACAACCCACAACCCACAACCCACAACCCACAACCCACAACCCACAACCCACAACCCACAACCGACCACCGACCACCGACCACCGACCACCGACCACCGACCACGGAGGCTCTATGCCCGATAAACGTTTGCCGCAGGTGCTTCAGTTGATGCAAACGCGTCTGGCCTACGCCTGGCAGATTGAGGAACTGGCCGCCGCCGTCGCGCTTTGCCCGCGTCAGTTGGAGCGTATTTTTAAAACCCAATTGCGGCTGAGTCCGATGCAATGTTTGCGTACAATACGGCTGTTCCGAGCGGCAGAATTGCTAGCGACAACCTTCACGCCCATCGAACAAATCGCTGCTGAGGTCGGGTACGTGGATGAACGCGCCTTCCGCCGCGCTTTCAAGCAAAGCTCTGATCGGAGTCCCCTGGAATTTCGCCAGCAATCCACCGAAAAAAATGATGCATGTCGTTTACAACCCGCAAATGTCGTTTTTAACCCGCAAATGTCGGAATTTACCCCCTTGTCAGAAGTGATAGAAGGCGTACCATAACGCTGTCTCTTAACCAAAATGTTCACGAGCTAAGCGGCAGCCAATCCTCTGACGAAAAGCTTTCCGCTGTCCTCGCAAATAAATATTACTGATTGTTTGCCGTGAGCCGCATGCGCTCGCGTCAGAGTTCGTGTGTCCAATTTAATCATTGGATGTGAAAGGATTCCTATGCCGTTTTCCCTGCGTAAATTGACGAAATTAAATCTCCTCGCTTTGTGTGTCGTAGCGCTGATTGGAATCGCTACTTTTGGCTTTGGTTTCCGTGACTGGTTCAGCCGGACGGCTCCAACCGCGCAGGTCAAAGGAGCAGCGGCAGATGTTTCAGTTCCGATTGTGCAGGAGTTGCTGACCTTACGTCCCACCGGGTTTGATCCGGCGGAACTGACCATTCCCAGCGGCAATTTTCAACTGGCGGTGGACAACCTGACGGGTATCTCTTCTATCAGCTTAACCCTGACCGAAGAGAGAAAGGACAAGCTCAAAGACATTAAGCTTGACAGTAAGAACCGCGACTGGCGCGAAGAGATTAATCTGAAGACAGGCGTGTATATCTTGTCCGAGGCTTCTAATCCGAGATGGACCTGTCGCATCACTGTCACCGATAAAGTCAGAGGCAAATAACTCAGCCAATTCTTGATTAAAAAAACTACGCCATGACCCCAGAGACCGCTATGAAAAATTCATTCCTGACCACTGTCATTCGAACTTCCTGTCTGCTTGTTGCCTTGTCGTTAAGCCTGTGCACTTTTGGGCAAAGCATTCGCAAATTCTCAACAGACGGCACGACTGCGCCTGCGCTGGAACCCGGCGCTCCGGCAGGGTCATTTGCGTTGAGCGGTTTTGATAATGTGAACCTCTTCAATGGCAATATGAATTTTAGTATGCCGATTTTGAAAGTCGGCGGACGTGGTTCCGCCAGCTATTCCATGGGACTGAAAATCGAGAAGAAATGGCGCATTGAGTCGTATCGCGTTCCGACTGGGTACATCAATTGTGGATTGTATTGTTACCAGCCTGTCTGGGGGCCAGCCGGCCAGCATTATTACCCAAATGCGAATTGGTGGAGTCCTGATGCGGGATTGGGACCGGGCAAATTGGTTGGTCGCTGGGGCGGGCTTACTCGACCTAATTGTACTTCTGGTGGCGCAGGCGGCGATATTATTACTTCGTTATCTTTTGTCACGAATGATGGCTCAGAAATTTCCTTTCGTGATGATCTGAAAAATGGCGCTCCTACAACTCTTCCAAGTGTAATTTGCAGTAGCGCAATTACGGGGACAGGAAGTCGCGGCACGAGTTGGCATGCCACCGATGGCAGCGGAGCCAGCTTTGTCTCTGACACGATCACCTATGACTCGGATATTTCCGGCGAATTTTATCCTTCCGGTTATTTGCTCACGAAGGATGGCACACGGTCACGCATTGATAATGGCAATGTGACCTGGACACGGGATCGTAATGGCAACAAATTGGCTTTTACCTACGATACTTATAGCCGCGTCACGAATATTACTGATTCGTTAAATCGCCAGATTACCGCGAGCTATGGAACCAATGTCAATGATTCGACCTTTATCAGCTACAAAGGCTTTGGTGGCGCGGTCAGAACAATTGAGATTGGCTACAACAGTTTAGGTAATGTGCTACGGCCTGATCAGGCAATTCAGACTACCCTGCAATTGTTTCCCAGCCTGAATGATTCCTCGAACACACCTTTTAATCCCAACAGTGTTGTTGCGTATGTGAAGCTACCAGACGGCAGAAATTACAATTTCAAATACAACAGCTATCAGGAATTGGCACGAGTCGAATTGCCCACCGGAGGCGCGTTTGAGTACGATTGGGACGGAGTTGTGTATATCGTCAATGGCGATCCAGACAATACGCAAAAAGAAATCCGCCGCTGGGTGACGAAGAAACGCATTTATGACAACGGCGGCAGCGGCACGGGCTATACCTCAGTGACGAATTTTGCGTCGAGTCAGGGCAACAGCCCAACGCTCGGAAGTTCGACGATGCTGGATGCGAATGGCACACAACTCGCCAGTAGCTGGCATTATTTTTATGGCGGGAATTTTATCCCCGGTTCAGCCGCAATTCAGGCTCCGTATACCGAAGGCAAGGAATACAGCAGTGTTGCTTTCGGTAATGGTGGAACATTGATGAAGACCACCAATCAGACGTGGGAGAATCGCGCCCATTTAAGTTGGTGGACGCATGGCAATGCGTCCGAGCCAGCCAATGACCCACGCGTAACGGATGCCACGACCACGCTGAATGAAAATAATCTGGTCTCCAAAGTCCACACCGATTTTGACGATACCTATCCTTACAACAATCCCAAAGATGTCTGGGAATACGATTACGGGACTGGTGCGCCTGGAGCCTTGCTGCGGCGTACTCATACAGAATATGCCTACATCGTGAATGGCTTGAATTACGCGACCGACACGAATATTCATTTGCGCGGACTGCCCAGTCTGATGCAGGTGTTTGATGCCGCCAGCGTGAAGAAATCCGAGACTTCGCTTGAATATGATGTCTACTCCGGCACAAATCACGCCACCCTCGTAGATCGCTCCGGCATTGTCGGTTTGGACTCTGTCTACACTACCAGCAAAACAACCCGTGGCAATGTCACGGGCGTGACGCAGTGGGTGGATAATCCCAGCGGTTATCTCAGCGGCTATGCGCAATACGACATCGCAGGCAACGTTGTGAAATCTATTGACGCCAAAGGCAATTCTGATTCCGTTGGTTACACCGATAATTTCAGCAATATCTCAAACAATATTGGCACGTTCGCGTTTGTGACGAGTATGTCTACGCCTGTGCCGGATGCGGCGGGAACGTATGCTTCCAATACCGCGCTGACGGTTGCCACGAAATACGATTACGACTCCGGCAAAGCGGTGTCGTTCACCGATGCCAACAATCAAATTACAACGATGGATTACACGGGCGATGTGCTGGATCGTCCGAAACAGGTCAATAAACCGGATGGCGGGATTACGACGTTTGTGTACGGCGATGGGCTTGGCTTTGGGAATCTCTACGTCCGCACGCAGAACAAATTGAACGCCACCCAATGGACGGATAGCTATGTCTACTTTGATGGCCTGGGGCGAGCGAAACAATCCAAAGCGTGGGAAGGCGGCACGACGTGGAGCTTTAAAGACACGAACTATGATGCCTTGGGACGAGCGTATCAAGTCTCGAATCCCTATCGCACGACGCCAACCGACTGGACAACCACGACGTTCGACCAGTTAGGACGCGCCACGATGGTGACTTCGCCGGATGGAGCGCACGTAGACACCGCTTATTACGGCAATCAGGTCACCGTCACCGATCAGGCGGGCAAGCAGCGCAGGAGCGAAACCGATGCACACGGCAGGCTCGTCAAAGTCTGGGAAGCGCCGAATGACACAACCAATTTTAACTACCTGACAAGTTATGCTTACGACACGCTGGACAATTTAACGACGGTCACACAGGGCGCACAAACGCGCAGCTTTGTCTATGATTCGCTCAAACGGTTGAAACAGGCGACGAATCCTGAAAGCGGCACGACGACGTATGTTTATGACAATAACTCCAATTTATTGACGAAGACTGATGCGCGAGCCATCACGACAACTTACGCTTACGATGCATTGAATCGGAATACCACAATTGGCTATTCGGCGTACACGAACGGGACGGCTTTTGTCGAGACGCATTATGACTATGCGCCCAACGGCAAAGGGAAATTCAATTATAACGTCAAGTACAACACAGAAACGAACGGCGCGTTGAGTTACAACTACGATCAAATCAACGGCTATGATGCGTTGGGCAGACCGACGAGCAAATCGCAGAATTTTATCGTCAATCAGGGTGGTTGGACGTGGAAGCCGTATACGACATCCGCGACTTACGATTTAGCGGGCAATGTGTTGAGCCAGACATATCCATCGGGTCGAGTAGTGAACTATGCGTATGACGTGGCGGCGCGGACGACGAGCTTCACCGGAAATCTGGGCGGCACTCAACGTAATTACTCAACCGCGCTGCAATATGACGCAGCAGGGCATGTCAGCAAAGAAACCTTTGGCACCACAACGCCGCTGTATCAGAATTTCCATTACAATATTCGGCAACAACTGTATGACGTGCGCGTCGGGACAAATAGCAATGATCCGCTAAGTTGGGATCGCGGCGCATTGGAATTTTTATATGGCAGCGCAGGGTGGGGCGCGAGCAATCCTGATAACAACGGCAATATCACGCGCTCCGATCACTGGATTCCCGATGCCAGCGGGAACTGGAATTCCACGACCTATGATTATTATGGCTATGATGGGCTGAATCGTGTCGCCAGTACCACGGAATACACCAACAGCAGCAGCAACACGAACGTTGTCTTCAAATACTCGCAGCAATTTGATTATGATCGTTATGGCAATCGGACAATCAATCAGGCCAACACGACAACCTCGCCCGACATCAACAAAAAGCTGTTTTCCGTGAACAACACAAACAACCGCCTGGGAGTGCCCGGCGGACAAACGGGAACAATGAATTACGATGCCGCAGGGAATTTAACTTTTGACAGTTACACGAACCCCGGCAAGATTGAAGCGATGACCTATGATGCCGAAAATCACATGACTTCAGCGGCGAATAGCGGACATCAATACCGCTACAACGCCGAAGGTAAAAGAGTCAAACGCATCATCGCGGCACAAGGAGAATTCTGGATGGTCTATGGTATTGGCGGCGAATTAGTGGCGGAGTACAATGCCACGAGCGGTATTCCCGCGCAGACCACACCGAGCAAAGAATACGGCTATCGGAATGGACAAATGCTCGTGATCTGGGACGATACGGAAACCAATGCGAATCTGAAATTGAAATGGCTGGTGCAGGATCAGCTTGGCTCAACGCGGATGGAGATTGGCATTGATGGCGCTGCAAGTGCGGTCGTGCGGCATGATTATTTACCCTTTGGGGAAGAGGTGGGAGGCAGCATGCGCAGTGCGGCAAATGGGTATACGGTAACGAAGACCAAGCAAAAATTCACCTCGAAACAAAGAGATGATGAAACTGGCCTGGATTTCTTTGAGGCACGTTTTATGGCGAGTGTACAAGGACGGTTCATTAGTGTTGACCCTTTAATGGCAAGTGCAAAACCCCTTGGACCGCAAAGCTGGAATCGCTATTCCTATTGCTATAATAACCCCACGCGCTTTATTGATCCTGATGGGATGGATGTACAATGTCTCAATGGACAGGCTTCGCAATATGTACTCTTTACATTACCCGAAGGGGTTAGGAAAAAGGTAAGTGAGACTATTGGTAAAGATGGTCTAATAAAAAAGAATGCATTGGACAAGATAAAGAGTAAAGACGAAAACTTTCTTGCATTGAAAGAGTTGGTAAATGGATCAAAAGTAACTGAGGTTACAACTGACACAGGAGTTCAGAATCGCGGGGAAGCACGAATTGACTTCTACCATAAAAGCGCAAAACAAACGAGGGAAGACTTTATAAATGCCTATGTAAAATCAGGCAAAACTCGTGCCTTTGCGATTGAGACGGCTGCTGGGTTAACATTTGACAAGGAAGGTAGTTATGGATATACACAATCTGCAGATCAATCTCCATCTGGAAATGTGCGTGTAATCGTTGCAAATGGCAAAGGAACATCCGCTAATATGCCATTGGAAGAACGAATTGGAACAACTGGACATGAACTGTATATTCACGCACTATTAAATCAACAAGGAAAGCCCTATGAGCATAGCGTACCCGGTGGGCCATCGGAGAGTCAATTTGGTGCAGTTGAAGATAGGTCTAAAGCTAATTTCAGAGGCCAAGCTAAGCAGTCTTCGCCACAGGGCATTAAACCTAAGCAATAAGGCGCTTCTGAGAATTCTGTATTTAAGGGGGAATACTTATGCCTGTTTTTTTGAATTTATTATTAGTTATTGCGCTCTTGGTTAATTTGCCAAAAGAGACTGTCAAGTCAGAGATTATATTTTGTAACCTTGAAATCCCTACAACGCTAAAGCAAGCAAATTCTAGCTTTAGCGTTGTCTACTCATTTGAGATTGATGAAGAAGGTAAGCCTTCTCGCATCGCAAAGGTTACAGACAGGTTTGTCGGCCAGGAAAAAGTAACTCCTTGTCTTAGTGAATGGCGTTTTCGTGGGTTACCAAAAGGCATGAAACTGGTGGCGCTTTTTCGCTGGCAGCATGGGAAAGGCTGGGTCGAGATACAGGTAACTGGTGGAAAAGGAGACTTCAGTCATACAATAAAAATAAAAGATGGAGTTGGATATTAAAAGTATTTAGTGAGCTGCTCAATATTATCGAGACTATCTAATAAGGTGGCGCACCTACAGCGACAATATTACCTACAACGCAGCCAGCCTGATGACGCAGGAACGGCTCGGCGTGAATGCCCTCAGCGCAACTCCCGCAGGGCTTTTTGTCAACAAGCATTACAACAAACGCTTACAAAATTACGACATTCGCTTAGGCACGAACGGCGGCGATGAATGGAGTTGGAATCGTGGCGCCTTGCGACTCTTCTACAACAGTGACCAGAGCGATTACAACGCGACTCCAACCGGCGCAGGTAATAACGGCAATCTGTATCGCATGGATCATTTCATGCCGGATAATGAGGCCGTCAGTTCGTGGAAAATGAGTGTGGATTATTACGGCTACGATGCGCTCAATCGGTTGCAGGCGGTGCAGGAAAATCAAGTTGACTTTGGCGTGAATACCCTCGCGTATCGCCAGGAGAATACGTTTGATCGGTGGTGCAATCGCACGATTCATCAGACGAATACCTGGGCGCTGGATGGCTCGGTGTGGTCGGAAGACGCGCTGCCAACGGGAGCGGTTGCCGTCGGTGATGCCGATGGCTGGAACTGGGTGACAGCGAATCCGACGGCCTTTTCCGGCACCTCCGCGCATGCGTCAGCGAACGCGGCAGGTGTCCATCAGCATTATTTTTACGGTGCGACAACTACGTTAACACCGAGTGCGAGCGAGAGCTTATATGCGTGGGTCTACCTTGATCCGACCAGTCCACCAACCGAAGTGATGTTGCAATGGAACAATGGGGATTGGGAACATCGCGCGTATTGGGGGGCAGACCAACTCGGCTGGGATGCAAACAATACGAACTCACGGAGGTACATGGGAACCTTGCCAGCCACTGGAGGATGGGTGCGTTTAGAAGTTCCGGCGTCATCAGTCGGCCTGGTTGGACAAGCCATCAACGGCATGGCGTTCTCGCTCTATGGTGGCAAAGCGACGTGGGATCGGGCGGGCAAAACCGCCATCACAGGCGGCGGCATTAACAAAGACAAGTACACTGTGGATACCGCGAATAATAATAATCGGTTCACCGATTTGGCCTACGATGCAGCGGGAAATGTTATCAAAGAAAAACTCAACGGCACCAGTCGGATGGAGTACAAATACAATGGTGATAATCATATCATCGCTGCCGGCCTCAACATCGTGAGCAATAACCTCGCGCCGACCAGTCAATATTTCTATGACGCGAACAGCAAACGCACTCGTAAGATTGTGAGCGGCACGGAGACCTGGTTTGTCTACGGCTTGGACGGGGAATTAATCGCGGAGTACAATGTGAATGGTGCAACCACGAGTCCGCAGAAAGAATACGGCTATCGTGGTGGACAATTGCTGGTAGTGTATGACGCAAGCGAAGCGGCAGATAAACAACTCCAATGGTTAGTCGCGGATCACCTGGGAACGCCGCGCATGGTCATTGACAAGACGGGATCATTGACTGGCATCAAGCGGCATGATTATTTGCCGTTTGGGGAAGAAATTGGGGCAGGAATTGGGATAAGGAGTGCTAGTAACGGTTTTACACAGGATAATATCAGAAAGAAATTTACAGGTTACGAAAGAGATAATGAGATAGGGATAGATTTTGCACAAGCTAGATACTATGCATATTCCCAAGGAAGGTTCACAAGTGCAGATAATCCGTTTGCAGGCCAGCGAATAGACATTCCTCAAAGTTGGAACTTGTATCAATATTGTCACGATAACCCTATAACGTTTACGGACCCTGATGGGCGATCTACACATACAGACGCAAATGGCAGAGTTGTCGCTGTTTATCTTGACGATAATGACTTCGGTGTTTATCGGCATAAAAATCTTGGCAAATGGAATGGAAAAACTCATCTGGCTAGATCAGGTAAAGGTATTGCAAAGATGGGGGAAACCGCATATTTAGATGAATTTAGAGCGCATGACAGTTATGGTGCAACCTTAGATAAAATTGCAGATGGGGCAAGAATTAGGTTTGGCGAGTCATTTGACAAAGATATTCAGCAACTAAATCAAGAAGCTATTGCTACTAGAGATCTTAGGGAGATTGGTGAACAATCAAGAAATAATCAGGACTATGATATAAAGGTGAAAGAGAAATATGCCCCAGATGGACCATCTACTGGGAAGCTTCTAAACGGAAAGTATGCTACAGCAAGATCAGCAGGAAACTACCTTGCGGGGTTAAATGGGGCGACAGGTACCTATTTTGGGCAGAATATTTCTTTTGAAACTTACATGAAATTAGCAGGTGCGCTGCAACAAGGGCAGTATAATAAAATTAATGCAGCAAAAATCGTCATGTACGGAAAGGCTTACGGTCCCGCTCCATGGTACGGAGAACTTGAATATACTGGAAGAAGAGTCCTAGAAGGTTTTCGACAGGGCGAAGCTCAAAGAGTGAGGGCTAAATGAAAATCCTGAGATTGGGAATTATTGACAATTCTAGCTATTTAAGCGGATTATTCACAGGAGATGGTGGAATACCCGCAGCTTGGTTGCGGCGCTGCTTCCTCTTACTCTCTTCAATACCTCGCCGCTTGCTACGAGGAGTTCTATTTTATTTGGGTGTTCTAAGGAGTAGTAAGAAATGAAGAATCCTATACTGTATTTACTGACTCTGTTACCCCTATCATTGGGCGCCTGCATGCCGAATTTGTCTTCAGAATCTGGCATTGAAAGGGTAAAGCTGAAAGATTCTGAAGTTTATTTTAAAAGAGAGATAAGGGGATTAAGTTATGATGTATTAGTGTTATCTCTTTCAGATACTCTATGTGAAATGCCGGATCGAAGAAAAGATTATGTTTTTCAAGAACAAGGACCATTACGCATTTACTATAAAGTAGAGAACGATGTATTGAATATTTACGGGACAGGCCGTGCGCAACCGCCTGAAGTAAATTTATTTAAAGTGAATATTGTGCAACACCAATTATCAGTCTTAGAGTTTGATCGCCTAGTAAAAGATGCTGCTTCCTTACAACTTCATTTGCTAGAAGTTCCAGTAAGTCAGAATCGGAAATGCAGATAAGTGTTATGGGCATCAATGTTTTCATTACCTCTTCGACAGCAAAGCGATGGAAGTGGCGACACAGAATCCGGGGATTTTGCCAGGGATGTTTGACCTCAATGAAATGCGTAAAGATGTCGAATTAACCAATGCGCTGCAACCGATCATCATGGCTTTGTCGCAATTGCAGGGAATGATGGATGACACGATGCGAGTGGCGACCTCGGAGGCATACACCGCTGCCCTGAACGTCTACAGCTATGCCAAAGCAAGTGGCAGCGCGGCGGCGAGGGGAGCGCGGTTGAGGAGTTGGGACGCTTGTTTGTCCGCCGCAATGCCGCCGCTGCATCCAAGGCTACCCAATGATGAGATGAGCGAGGGCATATGATGGCTTGTGCGATAGGGATGATGGAGTAGCAGCTACCATGGTTCTTATCGTGCCACCTAGATGATGGGTATTGCGATGTCAGCGTTCCTATTGCATAAGGCAAATGATGGGGTATTAGATACCAACGTTCCTATCGCACGATGTAAATGATGGGTCTTGCGATGTCAGCGTTCCTATCAGGCAGGGCAAGCATTGGTAGCAAGGATGTCAACGTTGCTATCGCACAAGGCAAGTGCTGACATCACAGATGCCCTGGTTGAGGTTTGCAGGCTTCACACCGGCAAACCGAAGGCCAGCCGAATGATCTTACGCACGGCGCGACAGTGCCTGATTGCATCTTTGGCATCGGCTTTGGTTGCGCTCATGCCTGGGTAGCGAAACGCTACGGCAAAAGGGTTTAAAAACGCCAGATGGATTTGTAACGCTTGCCAGGAAGGTTCTACCGTCAATACTACCTGATGCAAAAGCAATAAATCGTGTGTGCGTTGGAAGGGGAAAGAAGCTTCTTCTAAGCGGGCTTTGAGATATTTTTCAATACATTGCTGAGCGTGAAAAACAGCGGCGTCATAGCTGGGAAATTTACGGGCGCGATAACTCATTTGCGCGACATGCCAATCCGCTTCGGCTTTGTCAATCCATTCCGACGTAGTTTGCTTCATACAGCACCTTGCCCCGTTGCATAATCTCACCAATAAAATTATCACCCAGCGCCAACCGTTCTTTTATCTGTTCGCTGGTGCGCACTAATAAATCAAGCGGCAGGACGCCAACCTGTTGGATGACGCGATGCAGGATCATACCTGCCTGACGAAAAGGGCTGCCCTCGAACGGCATGATCACTAACAAATCAATGTCAGAAAAATGATGCGGCTGACCATAAGCATAGGAGCCGAAGAGGATGATTTTTTCCGGTTGAAACTCCTGGGCCAGGCATTGGCACAACTGATTAATGTGCGACTTTGTTTGGGCGGCGGCGAATGCCTGTGGCCCTGCGCTGATTGGTTTTGCTGCGGATCGTTTCATCGCGCCGTGAATTGTAGTCAGTTCATAAGAGGGAGTCAAAAGGTATTATTTCAGTACTCACAAATCTTACTTGTTTTAATGTATGGCTTCACCGCTTTCATCGGTGATTCGTTCGTGTGGCAAGCGAAGCAGAGTGCGGAACGGGGCGGCAGCTTGTGTTTGGCTAACGATTTTTCTTTGGTTTCGTAATGCACCTGATGACAGTTAATGCAGGTCGTGGCGGTTTTGCCGTACACCGCTACATCACGCGCATTGCGATAGATGTGGCGATCAATCGGATTCAGTTTTTCATCATCAGCCTTTGACCAGTCAACTTCAAAATCCTGAAACAAATTATCTCCGGCGATGAAATTATTGGGATAAGGCAATCCCGTTGATTTTGACTTGCCTTCGCGCAGGTGACATTGCGCACAGAGCGACGTAACAATTTCGGGTTCAGTGCGCCGCTTCTTTGACAGCAGCATCAATTTTGTATCGTTCGTGTGTTGCAGGTTTACATCGCCGTGACAGACGTAACAATCCAGCCCGAACGCCGCGAATGTTTTATCTTTTGGATCAATGCCTGTCGCGTGACAACCCGCACATTGATTGGCGAATTTGTCCTTGTCCCAAACCGGTTTGTCTTTATCCAGCCAGGCTGTGACTTTGGCATTGGCGTCAAGAATTGCATGCGTATTAAGCAGGTCGAATTTTCCGTAGCCATTTTTTTTGAGGAAGCGCAGATGCTGACGTGAGCCTAAAAAATAATCAATGTCTTTGGCGGCAGTGGCTAGTTCAGGTTGCTTAAGAATCGGTTGGAGGTTGGTAGCTTCTTCGAGTTGTCTGATCGTTGTGCCGTGGGCATTGTTTTGCCAGGAACGTCCCACTGTATTGCGATGACAGAACAAACATTCATCGCCGTGGACATATTCTGGCAAAGGCTGCCCGACGTGATTTCCGCCCCAGGCTTTGGGATCAAGCGGTTTTTGCTCTGTCTGATCCTGATTTCCCCGGACAATAACTACCGCGCTGGAAAAAGCACAAAGAATGATTATGAACCGCAACCAGTAACCGACCACCACCCACCGATCACCGCCCACCATTTTGTAATTATTTTTTTGCATGTCCTTCTACCAGTTCAAGCAAAATATTGTCCGGCCCTTCGATAAAAGCCGAGCGAGTTTTTGTTCCTTTGATCGGCTTGATTTCCTGAAGGATTTTTACGCCATCGGCTTTTAATTCTTTCAGCAGCGCAGGTAAATCATCAACGCTCAGCGCGACGTGATCTATGGCTTTGCCTTTCGTCGAAGTAAAATTCGTGCGATCTTTCCATTGATTGGCGTAAGCCTTTTTTGGGTATTCAACCGGGAAGATGATGACGTTGACGTTGTCAATATTGAACGATGCACTCGGCCCGATTTGAATTTCACGATACAGGCGAGGCTTACGTGCGTTGGGATTTTTGAGATTTGGCGAGAGCCTGATGCCGAAATGTTTGCCGTACCATTCCGCTGCCGAAACCGGATCGGCGCTGAACAAATGCAAATGTCCGAAGTTATGATGACGTGCCGTGTTCAGTTCAATCAGCGCATTGTCAGGGCTTTGGACATAAGAATAATAAAACGTATCTTTCGCGCCGACATTGCCACCGATGTCGCTGATGTCATTTATCGGCTCAAAAAATTTTGTCCCCATTGCCACTTGTTTGGCGTAGGTCGCCTTCATATCTTCAGCGCCCCAGCCCATGTGCCAGATTGTCGAAGTGAAATCCAGGCCGGGAGCTTGCCTCACTTTATTGAAGAGCAGCCACGATTTTTGTGTCCAGACTGCTTCCTGTTTGCCGTCAAATTTAGCTTTTTCGCAATCAAACTTTGCTGTGTAAAAATCTGCCGCCGCCGCTGGATCCGTGACGTTCAAATGCACATGATGAAAATGAACTTTGGGAACTTCAGGTGGTTTGTCCTGTGACATTGCTGTGAATGAAGCGAGCGCCAGGATGATGATGGAGAAAGATATTTTCATAAGTGAATATACTGGAACTTAAATTTTCCAGTGTCCAATAAACTTCAGTTTGTTGCTCTCTTCGATCACTGTATCTCTGTTGCGAAGCCGCAACAAACTGAAGTTTGTTGGACATTTTTTCGCAGTTGAAAAGCTGGCCCCACTGTATTCTTAAACACCCGGCTCGCTACGGCTCGCGGTACTGTACCCGGAGCCGTAGCGACGGGGTGATTCTCCCGTGCGTCCGCGAAACCCAAAACCCGAAACGCGAAACTAAACTACCGATTAATCATCAGCGCGCACCCAACCGTAGGCCGCATTCTCGCGTTGTCCGCCGCTGCCTTCGTAAACGATTTTCATTTTTTCCAACGCATCAGCCGGCAACGCTTTCCGTTTGGCTTTGACATCAATGTTATAAAGCTTCGCGGCATTGAGTCCTAAAATTCTGGCTTTGTCTTCTTTGGTGATTTTCTTGTAGCCGAATTTTGTGCACATTTCATCGCTGATCTGGAACCGCTTGAAGGCGTCAATCGCCCATTGCGGTGAACCCCACCACAGGCAATCCGTTCCCCAGACGACGTGATCGGAACCGTAATATTTAATGTTTTTGCCGATTCCGTGCATTGCCATCACCGGATCGGTCACGGCGAGGACGTTGAAGAAACTGCCGATTTCGCAATACACATTATTCATCTTTGGGTTGCGTTTTTTGATGTCCATCAAAACGCTGTGCCAGAGAAAATCACCGGTATTTGGATCATACTGGTTGCTTTCTTTCCAGTTCGGTTCGTTCGAGCCATGTTTGAGCGCCGAATGGTAGACCACAAAGTTGAAATCAGGATTACGCAGTGCGGCCTTTTCGACATCTTTGGGATTAGCCAGATGTCCGAGGACACGCGATTGATACGAATAGCCTTTGTGGGTGCTGATTAATTTCAAGCCGCGTTTGCGTGATTCCTCAATAAACCACTGCGCGTTGTCGTCATCCAGTTGGAAGCCGTTACCGGATTGGCCTGGATCAGTATGGCAATACCATTTCCACGAACTGATTTTGTATTGATTGATTTCGCGTTCCATTTGCTCAAGGGTTGCGGCTTTGTCAATGGAGTTTGTTTGTTTGTTCCAATAATGGTTGGGGGCAAGATTGCCCTGATTGACGGCGCGTTGCGAGCCAGCCATTTCGTTGATGTGCTGACGCGCCTGTGCCATTACCCAGCTTGGTAAAACTTTGCCTGCTGTGCCCGGCGTGCGGGCTGCGCCTTCCAATACTTTGCCATCTTTATCACGCAGCGTTTCTTTGCCAGGCACGCCGGAGATCACGACCATTGAGGTTTCGCTGTCGAAAAACATTTCCTTGACGAAATTCTGGAAGCCATAGGAATCAGCATCATTTTTCAAATTGAAGCCCATGTTTTTCATGAACTCCATGGTGCGGAAACCGTTCTCGCCGCCCAGCGCCAAACCGTTCGTGAAATGCGCCTGCACATCAATGACGAAATATTCACTCTTCGGCCATTTCTCGGCGGCTGGCGCAGGTTCCCAGGATTCGATGTCTTCGACTTCCCAGACCTTGCCGAATACTTTGTTCGAGGCGAGGAAGCACGTTGCCATGCCCATCGAAGTCGCCATAAATGAGCGGCGATCCAGGCCAAGTTTTTTGGCTCGCACCTCGGACATTTCGCCAATCAAATGCTCGACCTGTTTTTGCGGCTCTGATTGCGGCCTCGGATTGATTTCTTCATTCGACACGACCTGCGTTGGCAGTGGCGAAATGACACCTTTTTTTCTGTCACGTTGATATTTGCGGACCCACATAGAAAGACTCCTTTGATGGTTAATGCCAGGCGATCTGGTAAATCGCTTTACGCTTTTGAATTTGCTATCCTAGTCAGGGCAAACAGAAAGTCTGCCTTGAAGTACGACTATGAAAACGAAAATGAAGAGAAAAAATCAGTCCTGTATAATCGGTATTATTTTGCTCTTTTTGAGCGCGTTTGTCATCAGTGCAAGCGCTCAGGAAGCAACTTTATCGAAAGAAATCCAGGCACAATTTGCCACCGTTTACGTCTGTCCGATGCATGCCGACGTTTCCTCAAAAGTTCCCGGCAAATGTCCGAAATGCGCGATGACGCTGATCGCCGCCGGAGCCGGAGCCGAGCAGGAGTTTTACGCCTGTCCGATGCACGCCGATGTGATGTCAAATAAACCAGGCAAATGTCCGAAATGCCAAATGACGCTGCTCAAAATGACCGCGCCTGAAGCCGCTGATTTTGCTGTCAAAATCGAAACAACGCCTAAAATTATCAAAGCTGGAAAGCCGTTGAAATTGCGGTTTTCAATTTTTCACCCGAAAACGGGCAAGCAAATTCAGGACTTCAATATTTTGCACGACATGCCGTTTCACCTGTTTGTCGTGAGCCGCGATTTTTCTGAGTTCCAGCATATCCATCCGACCAAACAAGTGGATGGCAGCTTCACGATTGAGACTGTTTTGCCGAAGCCCGGCTATTATCAAATTTACTGCGATTTATTCCCCGCCGGCGGTATGCCACAGGTCATCCACAAAAACCTGATTACGGCTGGTTACACTGGCGATCTATTTGGCTCGCAAGCCAGAATCGTCCCGGATAAAAATTACGCAAAAACCCTGGACGGAATAAACTTTGAACTAAAACTTGAGCCGGGAAATCCCGTTGCCGGACAACCCGCGATTTTGAAATATCAGATAACTGACGCACAAACGAAAAAGCCGGTTACGAATTTACAACCTTACCTCGGCGCCTGGGGACATACTCTGATTCTCAGCGAAGACGCGACCGATTATTTGCACTCTCACCCCGCAGAAATGATTCCTGACGGGGTTGATCGCAGCAAAATCAGCAGCACGGGAGTGGTTAATTTCGATACCTTTTTTCCGCGCCCTGGCAACTATCGCATCTGGTCACAATTTCAGCGGAATAACAAAATTACTACGGTGTCGTTTAGTTTGAGTGTGCCGCGCATGAATTAAAATGTAGCGCAAACTTTCCAGTTTGTGTTTTGGAATCCAAGCCGTTTTCGATGAAATAAACCAACCTCAATAGTACCAACTTTGCGGCTCTGCCGCCTGATGTGCGGTTGCGGCTGCCGCCCAACCGGAGGCTTTTTTATTTGTCTTGGGCTATGCCCGTTAGTCTACAAACGGGCATAGCCCTGAATGATAGGCGAGCAGTCGGAACGGCTAAGCCTTTCCTCACATCGGGGCGGCAGAGCCGCGAAGAAAAAAACTGAGTATACTGAACCTGCAAAATTTGATTTGTTGGCATCCAAATCGTCAGCATTGCCAGGACGCAAACTGGAAAGTTTGCGCTACTTTGCGATCACCAATTCACACAACGCCTGCCTGAATCGCAGCGGCTTTTCTTCAGCATTTTCAAGATAACTCACAACTTCAATTTTCGTGCCGGCAGGTAACGCAACAGGCTTTTTGAAGTAATAGCTCGGTTGCCAGTTGAAGCGATAGGCCTGCGCCGCAATCAATACTTCAGATGTGCCGTCAGGTCGGAGCGCTACTGCTTCAATGGATTTAGCGTTGGGAAATAATAACGGTCGAATTCCAATTGCTTCAGCGGCCTTCCCGACCAGATACGAAGCCGTAATTTTTTGCCTGGTTGCGCCTGCTGCAAGTGTGATCGGGGCAGGTTTGATCTGCACGGTTTGCACTTGTCTCGTGGTTTCTTCGAGGGCGAAATAAAGGCCCAGAATACTGTGATCTTTGGTCTCTTTTTCACTTTGACGATAACGAATTTTTAATTTGATGACCGCCTGTGCCGGAAGCAAAAATCCTGTGTCTGGTGGTAACTGAATTGCTAACTGGCTTGGATTCCATTCGCCAATTTTTTCGTCACCAGGCTTATTAGCAATAAAAAATTCAGCCGATGAAACGATAGCGCTGTTTGATGGAATAAATTCGATGGCGTTCGCCCATTGCTCTTTTGCAAGTTTGGTCGGGAGGAGAATTTCAGTCACGTACTCTCCATCGCCTGCCGGAATCGTAATCATTTGTTCGGGCTGTAAATTCAAATCGGGCTTGCCAAGGCTCCAGCTTGCAGCGGGAATCAGCGGGTTGGGAATGTCCTTTTCTTCGCCGCGTGGCGCTCCGCCTTCGATCCACGAAACCAGCAATTCAACGTCACGATGCGGAAGCAGATAGCTGTGCTGAAAATCGCCGAAGCCGTTGACCGCCTGGAAAGGCGGCATCCTTTTTTCCAGCACTTCTTCCTTGATGGCTTTTGCCCATGGACGCGCCTGCTCAAACGAAGTCAGGTTAATGTCACCTTTGATTTTGCCGGGACTGTGACAGGCAAAACAATTTTTTTGCAGAATGCGGATTACTTCTTTATTGAAAGTCACGCTGGTGGTGATTGGATCGTGCGATGTGACGGGAAGCGAAACTAATAAAATGGCAAAAGGGATGAGCAGTAAGCGGGACAGGATTTTTTTTGTACTTGCAGCCATTTTATAGATTCAGTGGGTCCAGCTTTGCGGCTTTGCCGCCTGATGTGCGGTTGTGGCTTTGCCCAACCGTAGGCTTTATCTTTTGTTTAGGGCTATGCCCGTAGTTTATAAACGGGCATAGCCCTAATTGGTGGATGAACGCTCGGAAAGGCACAGCCTTTCCGCACATCGGGGCGGCAGAGCCGCATGTTTTTCTCTTTACTTCACTGACGCAACGGATTTTGGTTGGGCTGTATTATCGGAATAATAACTGACCCAGCCGATCATCATTTCTTCCCAGGTCTGGTCACCCCAGCGCACTTCCTTTGCTGGATCGGGATTGTATTTATTATTTTTGGAATTGTCGAAATGCGCTACACATTCGATTTTTGTTCCCGGTGCAATGGCAACAGGTTCGGTCGGCAAATAATATGTTTGCCAGCTAAAATCGTATTTGGGAACGCTCAATAACGTATTCGTCTGACCATCAGGAGTCACTGATTTAAAGACAAAATCTTTCCCGCGCAAATGCATGTGCGGCATAAAACTGGTGATATGAACGCCTTCTTTGAAAGTGAAGCTGGACTGTACCTCGTGGTTGTCCGCGCCCGCTGGAATTACAAAGCGAACGTTCAATACCGGCTTGGTTTTGATTTCGTGTTGTGGCGTTTCTTTGGCATAAATCAGGCCAATCGTCGTCACATCTTTGGTATCTTTGCCGTTGGGCGTGTAGTGCAATTGAAACATCAATTTTGAGCCAGCCGGAACTTTCTTGCCGAAGCCAGCAGGGAAGATCGCAGGTTGTTCGCCCGGCGCTACACCCGCCAGCAGGTTGCCGTCCTGTGTCCCGGCGCTTTTTTGATCCTGCACAAAAACGATGACGTGATGTACGGCAGCGCGTCCGGTGCTGCGAATTTCCGCCTTCTGAATCCATTTGTCTTCGGTGAAATTAGTTGGGACACTGATGTACCGATATTTCTCGACGCCAGCCTCAACAAAGGTTTGTTCAGGGATCGTGAAGGTTTGATCCGGTCTGCCAATTGTCCAGCCGTCAAAATATTTTGGTGCGGGCGGCAAATCTTTGGGATTGCCTTCCTTCGCGCCGCCATCAACCCAGGCGACGATAGTGTCAATTTCTTTTTGCGAGAGGCTGCGATCATTGGAAAACTTGCCAAAATGCGGATCGGCGTGCCAGGGCGGCATGACTCTTGTGGCGACTTTTTCACGAATAGATTTTGCCCACGGACGCAGGTCCGCGTAACTTGCCACGGAAAACGGCGCGACTTCTCCGGCACGATGGCAATCGGCACAGGCTTTATTGAAAATCGGCGCTACGTCTTTGCTGAAGGTGACAGCGACAGGCGCAGGTTTGGGTGAATGATTGGCGCTGACTGCAAAGAACGAAAAGACTGTGCAGGCCAGGATTGCGGTAAGGAAAATTGCGGAACGTTTCATGATGTGCCTCTGTAAAAGTTCCGGCCAGTACCGCAGGTGATACTGACCGGGAACCAGTTTACTTCATCGCAGTTGTTTTCAAAGTCTGCTTATCCAGGGTGTAATCAATCCAGCCAATCGTCATTTCTTCATACGTTGGGTCGCCCCACCGCACGTCTCTTTTCGGATCGGGATTGTATTTATTTTTCGTCGAATTATCCCAGACTGTAGTCACCTGAATGCGCGTGCCTTTCGGAATCGCAACCGGCTTTTTCGCGTAATACACAAGCTGCCAGTTGAAATCGTATTTCGGCACATTGCTGACGACTTCGCTGCGACCGTCGGGATAGAAGGCTTTGAATTCCATTGATTTTCCGCGCATGTGCAAGTGCGGCATGAACGTCACGATGTGCATGTCTTCTTTCGCCGTCCAGCAGGCGACGGATTTATGATCCTCGACGCCAGCCGGAATCTTGAAATAGTGATTGCCAATTCCGACGGTTTTCAATTCACGATCCGGCGGATTTTTGGCGAAGACTAAACCAACCACTGAACGATCTTTCAATTCGCCAACCGGGTTCAGAAATGTCGAGTAATGAATCTGGAAAATCAGGATTGATCCGGCAGGAACTTTCTTGACTGTTCCGGCAGGCCAGATTTCCTGATTCTTGCCAGGTGCATAACCGCACAGCATCGCTGAGCCAGTGCCCTCGCCGCCGTTGTCTCCAGCGCCATCGCGTTTGGAGCCGTTACCACCGCTTGGCAGCGCGCAGGCATCATCAAAAATTGGCGCATCAGCTTTGACTTTAGTCAGAAATCCTTCGTTGTAAAAGATATTTTCCTGATCGGCTTTCAGGCGCAGCTTGCGACGCTCTTCCGGTGACAGTTTGGCAGCAGCGGCTCCATCTTTTGCCGGAGGCTGCACGAACGCGATGATGTGATGCACGATTTTGCGATTGCCTGGGCGAGCCTCAGCAAACTGGACGTATTTATCTTCGGTAAAATTTGTCGGTACCTGGAAATATTGAATTTCATCCGGCGTACCGGGCTTCATTGTGAATTCTTTGCCCATGTCAAGGACGACATCGGGAGTCGGAATGGCCCAGCCTTGCGTGAATTTTGGCGTCGGCGGTAGGTCTTTGGCGTTGCCTTCCTTCGCACCGCCATCAACCCAGGCAACGATGGTATCAATATCTTTTTGTGAGAGGCGCGGATCATTTGACCACTGACCGACATGCGGATCAGCGTGCCAGGGTGGCATCTCGCGTTTGACGACTTTTTCTTTGATGGATTTTGCCCACGGACGAGCATCGGCGTAACTCAAAGTCGAGAATGGCGCAGCTTCGCCGGGACGATGGCAATCGGCACAGGCTTTATTAAAAATCGGCGCTACGTCTTTGCTGAACGTTACATTTTTGGCGGCAATTCTGGTTCCTGATGCCTGGCTTACCTGTAAGGCGATAAAGGTCGCGCCCAGCAAACAAACCAAAACAATCATGGTGATGCGGAAATTTTTCATGATGGCTATACTCTCTGAAAACAGTTATAGACTGCGAGGGTTAGTCGCAGCCTGTAACTGATATTTGCTCTGAAAATTAGTACGATTAAATTTCGTACCTGGAAATTATTTGGTTGCTACGTCGTCTTTTACTTTTTTCGCTCGACCCATTTCAGTGATGACTTCGAGCAGGTCATTATGCTTCTCGAACGATAAATCACTGCTGCCAGTTTTGCTGAAAAATGTCGTTGTGCTGGCAGGCAGGTAAATTACATTAGGACGCGTTGGAATTGCGACAACCAGGGTATTTCCCTCGCGTGTGATCGTCGCAACAAAACCCGGACGCAACTCGTATTTGCCCACGTAACTATCCAGAATTTTAGTATCTATCTGGGCGACCGTCGGTTGCTCAACAACGTAATCCATAAACCCAAGCATCATTTCGTCGTAGGTTGGCTCACCGTAACGAACATCTTTGGTCGGATCAGGATTGAATTTGTTCTTTGTCGAATTATCGAAATAGGCTGTCACCTGCAGGCGCGTTCCCGCTGGAATTTTCTTCGGCTGTTTCAGTACGTAATTGGTCTGCCAGCCAAAATCCCACTTCGGAACACTGATTAAAACTTCTTCTTTTCCGTCGGGATAATACGCTTTGTATTCCATTGATTTGCCACGGAAATGCATGTGCGGTTCATAGGCATAAATCGTCAGATCACGATTGAATGTGCGGCACGCCACAACTTTATGATTTTCGGCTCCCGCTGGAATCTTGAATGACATATTGCCGATGGAATTTGTGACGAGCAAACGCTTCGGTTGTTCTTTGGCAAAAACCAGGCCAATCATCGAACGATCTTTTTCGACCGAGTTGCCATTCAGCGTTTGATTGGAATAGTGAATCTGGAAACGAATCGTTGAGCCAGCCGGAACCATTTTACCAATCCCGATTTCCCAGATGTCCGCATTATGACCGGGCGCGAAACCCGTCAGGATGTCGCCACCGCCGCCGCCGCCGCCGCGTCTGCCGCCCGCAACTGGTGCGCAGGTATCATCAAGTACTGGCTGGTCTGGTTTCAATCTCATCAAATATCCGTCACGATAAAACGGCGAACTTTTGAGCATCATCTCCATTGCTTTGTAACGCTGGTCTGCCGACATCTTGCCCATGTTTGGCGTGCCGGGCGGAACGATGAACGCCAGAATGTGATGGACGATTTTCGGATTCGTCGGGCGCGCTTCGGCGTATTGGATGTATTTATCTTCGGTGAAATTTGTTGGGACATCGAAATACTGATATTCGTCCGCGCCGGCCTTGTAGGTGTACTCTTCCGTAATCGGGAAGATCACATCCGGTTTGGGAATATTCCAGCCCGCGACAAAGGTTGGCGTCTTCGGCATATCTTTGGGATCGCCTTCTTTGGCGCCACCATCAACCCACGCGACAATCGTCTCAATTTCTTTGGTTGATAAAGTGCGGTCATTCGCAAACTGCCCGAAATGCGGATCAGCATGCCAGGGCGGCATCACGCGATTAACGATTTTTTCTTTGATGGATTTGGCCCAGGGACGAACTTCCTGATACGTGAGTGTTGAGAAAGGAGCGGCTTCACCAGGGCGATGGCACTCAGTGCATTTCGCATTGAAGATCGGCGCAATATCTTTGCTAAAGGTAACTGGTTTGGCAATGTTGGCGCTACTGTTTTGTTGCGCGAAATAAAATGCTGCGATCATAACGGCACAGCAGAGAAGACCTGTCAGACTACGTTTCATGCTTAACTCCCTGAGAATAAAATTTACTTGTAATTGCGACTGCCAATTACATAACGCAATTTGTGGGCAGTCAGTTCTGAAAAATTGTTAACGCCTGATGGCTTCCCAGCAGGAAGCTTCAGCCTCGGCAATAATTTCTTTGGTTAACTCAAAGCAATGAGCGCGACTACCTTTGATCAGCCCGACATAAATTCCCCACACGATGCTGGCTAAAAATTCAGCTTTGGAATTTTTGACGATCTTTTGTTTCAGGCAATCGGTAAAAAACTCAAGCATCGCATTTTGTCCATGTTCCTCGACCGCACGGCTTTTTTCATCAAGGTAAGACGCGTGGTAATGCAACTCCAGAAAACTAAATGCCACTGGAAATTCCGTTGCGAAATCAACTAAACGATTCCAGCAAATATGGAATTGTTCCTGCAACGGCGTGTTGGGCGGAACGTCTTTCAATATCTCGGCAATTTGAAAATCTTTCCAGTCCCGATACAGCGTGTTGACGAGGGCTTCCTTACTTTCAAAGTAACGATAAATTGTTCCGGCTCCAACGCCTGCCCGTTCCGCGACCAGCGGCATCGGCGTGCCGTGAAACCCGTATTCCGTGAATAATTGCAGGGCTGCATTGAGAATAGCTTCTCGTTTGCCAGTGACCGGTTCAATGCTTTCGTATAGTTGAGTGACTTTTGCCATTAAATTTATTGCGATGATTTCTTAATTTGCACCACCCGAAGTTTCCTTCATCTGGCGCGGAATGAACGTTCATTCTCCATGTAGCTACATTCGATGTCAAGGGATTAGTTGTGAAGATTCTGTGATAGGGGGAAAAAATACGGTTGAAGTAAGAATAAGTACTTGTGAAGTTACCCTGAGTCGTAGTGAATTAGGGTTAAGCCAGGAGTAAGGCAAGAGGTAGTGACAGGATTTGTGCGGCTGTGCCGCCTGATGTGCAGAAAGTCTCGGACTTTCCGGCAGGTGCTTTCCCTGTTTTGCGGCTGCGCCGCCAATGTGAGGGCGTAGCCCAAAATAAAAAATAGAGCACTGGTCGGTTGGGCAGAGCCGCAACCGCACATCAGGCGGCACAGCCGCATAGCTTAATATCAGGGACCGCAGGTTTTTACCTCGCCCTGGATTTCGCCAGCATCTCCTGCAATTGCTTCATATCTTTCGTCACAGTTCGTGAAGCAGCAAACAGTACTACCGCTAAAACTAACGAGACAATCGGCACGATATAAAAAGCCGTATGTAATCCTTCGGCCTTAAAGACTTCTGTCATCACAGATGCGCCAGCTTTGATCATCGCATTTTTCGCAGAATAATCGCTGAGCATTCCCAGCACAGTCGTCCCGAACGCGCCGCCTAAAACGTACATCGCAAAAAAGTATAAGGCCATTGCCGTGCCGCGTTGCGCGGGGTCTACAACATCCTGAATCGCCGGATACACCGTCACGTAATACACATAAAACAATGTCCAGCCGAAGCCCAACAGGGCGATGAAACCGGGGATTGCACCTTTCGGCTGATTGAGTGCCAGATACACGCACGGAGTTGAAACGAGCAACGAAATAGCTCCGATTAATAATCGTCCATCTGGTCGCCATTTTCTTGCCCAGTCTGCCACCAGCCCTCCGCCTAGTAAACCGATGATGCCAACCGCGCCGATGGTGAAGGCCGTAATGATATTTGCCCTCTGAATGCTCATCCCATGAAAACGTCCCAGATACGCAGGCATAAAGGCGTTGACCGCGTAAGCATTAAAATTGTGCAAGGCTCCGGCGACAGCAATCCACCACATTGTCGGAATGCGCAGCACTTCTCCATAAGGCTTCCAAAAAGAAACCGGCGCGGTGGTATCAAGCGGTGCAGTTTTATGATCTTCGGATGCGCCACGTTCAGGCTCAATAATTTTTAAGGCCAGCACCGCCAGAATAATACCAGGGACAGTAGCGATAAAAAATGGCGCCTGCCATCCATAAGCTTTGGCAATCATGCCGGAGAAAAAATTACTTAAGAAAAGGCCGATAGGCAGGCCAAGCATAAACACTGAAATGGCGCGGGCGCGTTTGTTCGGCGGAAACATATCGCCAATCAGTGAATTTGCGGCGGGAGCGCAACCCGCTTCGCCGACGCCGACGCCCAGCCGCGCAAAAAACATTGACCAGTAATTCCAGGCTAAGCCCGAAGCTGCGGTGAACAGGCTCCAGATGCCAACGCTCACGCTCAGAATCGTGGTGCGCTTGCTGCGGTCGGCCCAGCTTCCCAGCGGCAAACCAACTGCCGCATAAATCAACGTGAAAGCCGTGCCGAGCACGCCCATCGCGGAATCGGATAAGTTCCATTCCTTGCGCAGAATTTCCGTGACCGAAGCGAGGATCTGGCGGTCAAAAAAATTCAGCGTGTTGATGAGAAAAAGAATGACAAGAGTATACGTGGTGCGATTTTTGTTGCTCATAAGGGGCGCAAATTTTTTAAGCAAATTTTGAATTAGTAAAGCGAAAACTTTGACTTGGAATGCGAAGTAGTAGTAACTCTCTTTCTGCAATCGCGCAAGAGCTACTAAAAAAATGTTTGCCAAAATACAGCGCAACTTCGAGGTTGGCTCAGCACCGATTGTTATCCCCCTTAAATGTTTCAAGTAAGGAGACCATAATGAAAAGACTATTAATGATGAGCGGATTACTCAGCGCCTTTATGCTGTTTGTCTGGGCGGCAGTTCCCGCCGCAGATTTTTCCGGGACGTGGGCATTGGATGCCGCAAAGAGTGAAGGCCTGCCCCAGCAAATGCAGGGCGACGTGACCTGGGTCATCACCCAGGACGCCAAAACGCTGAAAAAAGAGGCCAAAAGCGCGATGGCGAGTACTGAAAACTATAATCTCGATGGCACTGAAAAGACGGAAGATGTCACGGGACGTTTCTCTGGCAAAGCCAAACGCACCGCCAAAGCCATGGGCGAAATGCTGGAGCTTACATCAGTGTTTACAGGTGAAGTTAATGGCAACGCGTTTACGATGACGACGACGCAGCACCTGGAATTGGCTGATGGCGGCAAAACCTTGAAAGTCCATCAGGTTAGAGAATCACCGCGCGGAACCCAGGAATCAAAACTGGTGTTTACGAAAAAATAAATGAAAAGGTAGACGGTAGTCGGTAGTCGGTAGTCGGTAAAATCCCTTGATGATAATTACCTGATTACTAACAACTGTCTACTGTCTACCGTCTACCGTCTACTCACTACTATGCCCATCACAGAAATCGAAAATCTTACTCATTTGCGCGCGTTAGTTGGCAGTGAAGTTGCTGTTTCCGACTGGTTCGAAGTCACGCAGGAACGCATCAATCAATTTGCCGACGCCACGCTTGATCACCAATGGATTCACATCAATCCTGAACGAGCCAAAACCGAATCGCCCTTTGGCACAACCATTGCGCATGGTTTTTTGACTTTGTCGTTGCTGCCACATTTATTGCAGCAATCCATCAAGTATAAAACGCCGCCGCGTATGGGCGTGAATTATGGCACGAATAAAATTCGGTTCACGGCTCCGGTTCCGGCTGGCGCAAATATCCGCGCCCATTTTATGTTGCAGTCAGTTGAAGAAATTACGGGCGGAGTCCAGGTCACCTGGAACATCAAAATTGAGCGCGAAGGTGCAGAAAAACCCTGCCTCGTGGCGGAATGGGTGGCGCGAAGTTATGAATGATTAGTACTGGTAAATGGTACAGTACGGCGAGCGGTAGCGAGCTGGTTCTCCCAACGTACCAAGTCGCTACCGCTCCTCGTACTGTACCATTTACTCGGTCGCGGTTCCCTGCGACACGACGTAAATTACCTGCGCGATAAAGACTAAAAACCATACAACCATTGTGGCCCCCCAAATGGCGAGTGAAATCCAGGTCGAGGATTTAGCCGGCGGGTAATCCGTGTCGGTTGTTTGCAGCTTCCCGTAAGTTACCCACCAGTAAATAAAAATAATTGGAATCGCAAAGGTGAAGACAAACCACGCCCAGCTTGCGGGACGACCAATGAACGGAATCCAGCCGACAAAATATGCCGCCGGATATAACCGCGCCATGATTTTCAGGTAGTTCGCATTGCTACAGGCGCTGGCGACTTTGCTTTGTAAACCTGCCGCTTCCTGCGCCGCCGCCGCATCCACCGGGGAATGACAAAAGCTGCACTCCGTCAATGACGTATTGATAAATTCCTGGCAATTAGGACACCGGAAAACTCCCACTTTACCGTCAAATACTGTCTCCATAGAACCTCCTGTTATTTTTTACACTTCCAACTTTTTTGCGTAAATCTCAAATTACTTATTTTCGTCTTTCTGTTACGGCTGTCGCCGCCGCAAGGAAATATTTTCGTTCCTGCGCAAGCCCTTGTGTCTGGCAAAATTCAGCCAGCTTTTCATATCGTTGGAGCAGGTTATATTTCATTGCCCAGCAAATCTTTGCCATACATTCAGGACACACATCAAGCTGGCGGCTGTCGGTTTCGCCGAGGTGATTTGTACCGCTCATATTGCATTCATACTTTGTGCAATGCGGAATGGAAAACATATGCCCGGTTTCGTGTGAGGCAAGTTTCAGGGTGCGAAGCAAACACAACTGAAAATCTCCATAAATTTCGTCAGGATTGCCAAAGTGATGCAGCGACCAAACGCCGACGCGATCTGACAGCGAAGCCTGCCCGAATAAAAAATTCCAGCCCTGACCTGGCCACAAATCAGAAGCAGTGAAGGCAATCATGGCGACGGCATCAGATGGCAGGCGTGGTTTCAAAATGTCATTCAATACATAGCCCGTCAAAATTTGCTCGGAATTTTTTTCAAGTGGTGATTTTCGTCGCGCTATTTTAGGGATCAGTGTTAGCGGCAGGTCTTCATTGATCCTGACTGGCAGATTGAAAAAAAGTGCCAGATACTCCGCCGTGATTTTGACAATTTTGCGCTGTGGTTCAGTGAAATTTCCCAGCGGCTGCACATAAATAATTTTTCGCTGGTCAGTCGGGATGACGGGTTTACTGTTGAGATACTCAGCAAATGTTTGCCCTTTTTCCTCGTGTTCCATCAACCAGTCATACAGCTTTGGTCTGCCCATCGGCGTATGCAACGGTTCCACCGCTTTCATTGCCTTAATCAATGACGCGAGTTCCGGCTTGCCAAATTCAGCGGCAATTTGTCTGGCTTGCAGATCAGATTTGTCAGGCTGCTGGCAACTTAATTGCAATGATAGGCCAAGTCCCAGGCAGAGGCTGAGCAGTTTTTTTGGCGAATGGTGAATCGGTATTTTCATTTGGCTGCAAAAAATCGCTGGTGGTAATCCGCCAGAAAGCGCAAGGCAAAGGCCGTTGACAGGTCTCTGACAATCAATCGTACCGAATGATCCGGCTGCATGGCTACGCGTGTTTCAAAAAAAGCGCCAGCTAAATATTTTGACGGATGATTGGCAGGGAATTGATTTTTGAGTGTCCAGTCCAATGATAATTCAATGTTCTCTTTAAACTCTGAATAGCCCAGCTTATCAAGCCTCAACCACAAACTGCCCGCAAATGAAACGGCTGATCCGACGATTGAATCTTCCCGAAATTTGCCATCGGTAAAATTAGTGGAATACATCAAACCATTTTTCTTTTGCAGCTTTTGCGTCGCCCGTGCGGTCTTCAGGGCAGCCGCAAGGTACGCCGGATTTTTGGTTAACTCGTATCCTGCAAGCAACGACTCTGCATTCCAGATATTAAATCGTGGATGAATTTTTCCCGTCTTCAAATCATTCGGATCGAAGTCCATCCAGAAACCATTTTCGTATTGTCGCCGCACCAGGCCATCGCACAAATTCACAAAGACTTTTTTGTAGCTTTCATTCTTCGTATGCAAATACATGTCCCGGAATAAATAACCTTCGTTGTTCGGACGCGCCACATCAAACAGCGTAATTTGTGGGCCGCCGTTGCGCGAACTGAACGGGCTTTTGTCTTTCATCACTGCGCCGGATTCGGGGTCAACGCCATCGTAAATCAGGGCTTCGTTTTCGAGGTACATGTTTTTGATAATCCAGTCTCCGGCCCGCGTCGCGCAATCCGCATACTTCCGATCACCCGTGATTTTGCTGAGCCTGAACAATCCCGGCGTGCCATCCGAAATTGTTCCCATCACGATGATGTTGCCGACGTGATCGCCGTGAATTGCGCGGAGCATGCCTTTGAGTTTTGGATGATCTTTGTATTCAAGACTGATCCACCAATTTCCGGCTTTACGCGCAGCATCAAGCAGTGATTTGTCTTTGGTAATTTCATAAGCAGCCAGCAAGCCATTGATTGTTTGCCCCGTATGCCACGCGGCTTCGTATTCGTGCCACTCGTTGCGCACCAGATCGTAATCACCCTGCGCCCGACCATTTTTGTCGAGGATTTGCGTCGCTGCATATTTGCCGCCAGCGGTCAGAGCTTTGAGAATTTGTGCTTTTGTCGCACTTTGATTTTGTGCCAAAGCCGGAAGAAGCAGGAGCAGGAACGCGCCGAGGGAGAGCGTGATCTGGCAGAATTTACTGACTGTTTTCATGGCGTAATTATTCTCCAAATTTGAAGAGTTTCAGGCAATCAGTTGCGAGGTCAAAAATATGTGTGCAACCGCCGGAACCGCCAACCTGTGCGGCAAACTGGCGGCTGAAATTAGAGGTGATCTGCTGACCATTTAATTGCGCAGTTCTCAGGTGCGGGTCTTCGCAAATGCCGTGATATGGCAGGCGGAGTCCGCGACTTTCCGCATTGGAAATAATGCCTTCGTGCGAGAGTTCAAATTCCACCTGAATATCGTGAATGCGGTCTTCCATACTACTTTGACAAATATGACCGCCGTTTGCTTGTGCGCTGATCGAAAGTTTTTTGTGCCGCCAGAAAAAATTCTGTTCGCCTGGTTTGGGGCGTGTCAGTGAGGAATCAAAACTACAATTAATTTCCCGCTGGCTGAACAATTCCGCCGTCTCATCACGATAGGCGTAACAGGAATTCACGAGGTCGGGCATGTAGGCGCGATCCTGGAGCCACGAGGTTTTTGCCGCCTCTGTTTTAGTGACAGCAACGGCAGAAAATTGTGCCGCGAAGCCAGGCGGAAACTGATAAACCTGCTGCCCGACACGCGCCATTTCAATCGCTAAAAAAAGATGTTCCCTGGTTCCGGGTAAATCGCCCAGGGCAGTCAAAATTCGTTTAGAGAAACCACGCCCAACGCGGACACCGTTGATTGCCTGATAGCGCTGGCATAACTCCGGTGCGAAATTATTTTCATTTCCTGCGAGTTGGGTGGCTCCAGCGGTGAGAACTTCATAATCAGGCGTGCGGAGCGTCCAGACGTGTTCCAGCGCAAAGCGATGATCGCGCATCTGTCCGCGCACGAGAATTGTATTTTCAGTGAGGATGTCAATCTCTGCTGAAAAAGTGCGTAGATACTTGTTCTTTTTGAGCGGTACGTTGAGCGTAATTTGTTGTCCAGAGTTCATAGCATCGCGGCTTCATCGCCGCCGATGACAATATGCGCCTGGGCGTGTAAAATGGTCAACGCAAGTCGAATTACTCCTGACAAAAAAATAATCAATTCACCGAGGCAACTATGCAAAAGCAACGTAAAACTCAGGCTCCAAACATCAAAAAATCTTCTCCTGTTTATGATGTCGTCATCATCGGCTCCGGCGCGTCCGGCGGGATGGCAGCGTGGAATCTGACGCGCAAAGGCATCAACGTTTTATTACTGGATGCAGGTGATAAATATGATCCGGCAAAGTATTGGATGGCGATGCTGCCTTATGAACGACGCGAGGCTTATGCACGTGGCGAAAAACCTGAGCTTGGATTTTTGGATACGAAGGAACAGCCATATTTGACGCAGCCAGGGAAGCGTTATGACCTGTATCGTGTGTGGGGACACGGCGGCAAAACGAATATGTGGGGGCGCGTTTCGCTGCGCTATTCTGACGTAGATTTCAAGGTCAACGACGGCTATGGCATTCCCTGGCCGTTTGAATACAAAGACATCAAACCGTACTACGATCAGGTAGACCAACTCATCGGCGTGTGCGGTGGAGACGACGATAACGAAACTTTGCCGGGCAGCCAATATCATTTGCCTCCGCCTGCTTTACGTTGCGGTGAATGGGCGATGATGAATGCGGGGAAGCGAATCGGCGTGAATATTGTTCACGGTCGCCGCGCAAATTTGACGCGTCCGTTGAATGGACGACCTTCGTGTCATTACTGCGGAGATTGCGGATCAGGTTGTACGACGGGGAGCTTTTTCAATTCTGCTTTGCATTTATTGCCTGCCGCGCTGGCGACTGGAAAATTGAAAATCATCAGCAACGCCGTAGCCGGGCGCGTCACCGTTGATCCGAAAACAGGACTTGCAGATGGCGTCCAATATTTTCACCGCTACAACAAAACCGAAAGTCACGTCAAAGCCAAAGTCGTGATCGTTGGTGCTTCATCTGTAGATTCCACGCGAATTTTACTCAACTCAAAATCGTCAATTTATCCGAACGGAATTGGCAACACGTCGGGCGTCCTCGGCAAATATTTTACCGAACAATTTCGCTTTCACGTCCAGGCGTTTATGCCGCATTTGTATGGGCGAGAGACTTCGCATGACAGTGGCATCGGAGGCGAACATATTTATCTGCCACGCTTCAATCATCGTGGCAAAAAACGTGATTACGCACGCGGCTTCGGAATGCAATTCTGGTCGAGCGGATGCCAGAACAACGCGAGCTTTGCAAAAAATATGGAAGGCTTTGGCGGAGATTTCAAGAAAGATGTGCTGCGCCATTATCCCGCCTTATTTCAAATTCATCCGTATGGAGAAATTGCTCCCCGCGAGGAAAACCGCATCGAAGTTGATGAAAAGAAACTTGATCAATACGGCTTGCCGATTATGCGGATGGTGCTGAATTACAGCGACAACGAACGCAAAATGTCTGAAGAAATGTACGACACCGTTGAGCAGCTTTTGCGCGAATCAAAGGCTGAGACATTGGATTACAAACGCAACGACTGGGATCACCCCGGTTCGCCAATTCACGAACACGGAACCTGCCGCATGGGAGCCGACAAGAAAAATTCCATGCTGAACGGCTTCAACCAAATGCACGCCGTGAAAAATGTTTTTGTCGTGGATGGCAGTTCGTTCCCTTCGGCGACTGAGAAGAATCCAACGCTGACAATTCTGGCAGTGGCTTGGCGAGCGACAGATTATTTGGCGGATGAGATTAAGCGCGGGAATGTGTAACACGTAGCACGGGCTGCCAGCCCGTAAGCTGAAATGTGGGGAGCAAGTTGTTCGTGAAAGGATTGGTTGTGTAAACAGGAACGCGGGCTGGCAGCCCGCTGTACGTTTGTATGAGAAGTAAACAAGAAATCCCGAGCCTGATTGTCTGTAATCTCTGTGGTCAGAAAACCGCCCTTGTAGCGCACATAGATAAAGTATTCGGAAAAGGTGAGAAAAAAGTTTTGATTGAAAATATTCCCGTCATTCATTGCTCAAATTGTCGGGAAAGTTATTTGCTGGATGCGACAATGCGGCACCTTGATGAGATCAGGCTTAATGCTAAAACTCTAACCACGCCTGCAACAATTAGGGTTGCAAAAATCGCCTGAAAAAGCCGCGTGAAAAAATATGATTGAGAATGCAAGACAATATCGAATTACCAAAGCTCAAGCGGCGAAGTTCGCGCAAGCTGTGAAAGAATTTGACATGCGTCAATCGGCGCATGTTGACGTGCATCCGAAGCTTATCAAAGCGCAAAGCGATGCGTTAAAAAGCCAGCTTGAAAGTTTGCAGCAGGAGCTAAAAGAGTACGAAAAAACTAAGGCGAGTAGGAAGCCGCAAATTGATCTGACTAAGTTGACTGATTTGCCGCAAGCCCTGATCCGTGCGCGTATCGCTTCAGGGCTTTCGCAGCGCGAACTCGCAACGCGGCTGGGCTTGAAAGAGCAGCAAATCCAACGCTATGAGGCGACGAAATACGCTTCGGCAAGTTTAATGCGCGTGATTGAGGTCGCGCAGGCGATTACCTCAAATTAGCAAAGGAAATTAGATGTTCAGGAAAAAATGTTTGGTGTTATCCGTTGCGCTCACTTTTGCTTTGAGCGTGTTTCCTGGCAACAGCGTGTCGTCGACTGCCGCACCTGGGGACAATGGCTGGGCCGGCACCTGGGAAGCGTCTGCCAGAGAGGTACTTTCTGTGACAGAGACAGATGGCTTTCTGGATATTCTCGGCAAAGATTCTCTTTCCATTTATAGCTGTACAGGAATTATCGAAGCGAATTCAGCTTTGTGTTACGGCAGTGGGAAAAACCACGAAATTAACCAGCGATTTATTTATCGCAGTCAAATGAAACTCAGTGCTGACGGTCAGGTTTTGGAAGAAAACTGGGAGATTGGGTTTACTACTGGAAAAGAAATTAAGTGGCTGAAAGGCCAGGCGATTTTCAAACGCAGGAAACCGCAAAGCAAATAATCCTGTTGTGCGCAAAACTAAATTTGAAGCTGGCGCTCACAACAATACCCAACTTCAGGGAAAGATTATTTGTTTCCATATAGTCGGAAAATACCGATCCTTAAGTAAAATAGATAGCAAAATTAACCCTTCATTTCCGACTTTATTCATGATTTGGAAAGACCGGGATTCATGTTTTATGTGTTCTGCGTATTCAAGGTTTTCAAAGGCATCTATCGAATCTTGATGTGGGATATTTGGATATGCTCGGCACTCTTCTGTCTCAATAGTAAAGATGGCATTTGTGTCTGGAAATTGCCAGTAGTTGTATGCGATCTCGCATGCTGCTACGTCATTAACAACATCCGCATAAAACTTCGGGTCCCCAATAAAAGCAGCTAAATCAACAAGAACAGTGGCAAGAAAGGAACTCGTATTTTTCTCGACTTTTACGCACTCGAAAGGATAACCGAGTAGGGTAGCTACTTCTTCATACTCGTCTGCTTCATAGCGACCTAATCCGAAACCATTTTCTACACGGTCGCAAAGCCAGATGGTACTGCGTTTGATCAGATTTAGTGCCGC
>JAYSTY010000444.1:0-2291 GCA_043719385.1 Blastocatellia bacterium
ACTGATGCAAAAAATCGCTCACAATTTCGACGGCCATCTGTGAGGCCACTTCGCCGGCCAACGCCCCACCCATGCCATCCGAGACAGCCAAAACTACGCCCTTTTCGCCGACTTGAATAATTTGCGGGGCGATGGTTTCGACTTCAATCCCGGACCAAAAGGATTCGCTGTCCAGATCAAGGGCGAGAAAATTATCTTCGTTCCCTTTACGGACTTTGCCAATATCAGTCTGTGCGCAAAAGGTAAGTTTAATAAGTGAAGGCATTGCTATTTGATTTTCCGGCGTTAATTTTCAGGCTTTTTGTAACGCCTGATCTAAATCATCAATAATGTCTTCGATGTCTTCAACCCCCACCGAAACCCTGACCAATCCATCGGTAATCCCTAATTGATTGCGTTTTTCCAGCGGTACGGAGGCATGCGTCATCGAAGCCGGATGGGAAATTAAGCTTTCCACTCCGCCCAGGCTTTCCGCCAGCGAGCAAAGCCTGACGTTTTCAAGGACGAATTTTGCTCCGGCTAATGATCCCATATCGAAAGCAATCATTCCACCAAAGCCGGACATTAATTTTTTGGCGCGTTCATATTGCGGGTGATCGCCCAACCCGGGGTAATAAACTTTTTTCACTTTCGGATGCTCAGCTAAAAACCCCGCCACGACACGTCCATTCGCGTCGTGTTGCCTCATACGCAATGCCAGAGTTTTTGTTCCGCGCAAAATCAGGAACGAATCAAAGGGCGAGAGAATCGCTCCGACCGCATTTTGTAAAAACCCGATGCGCTCGGCATCTTCCTCGTTTGTAGTCACCACCACGCCACCCACGCTATCACTGTGACCATTCAAATATTTTGTTGTCGAATGCACCACGATGTCGGCGCCCCACTCAATCGGACGCAGGAAATATGGACTCATAAAAGTGTTGTCCATCGCCAGACGAATACCGCGCTCTTTCGTCAGTAGCCCGATGGCTTCGAGGTCGGCAATTTCCATGATCGGATTCGTCGGCGTTTCGAGAAAAACAAGTTTTGTATTAGGACGAATTGCCGCTTCGACATTGGCCACATCAGCGGTACTGACATAGCTGAAATCAATGCCAAATCCTCGCATCACTCTTTCGCACAAACGATAAGTTCCGCCATAAGTGTTGTCTGAAACAATCACGTGATCGCCCGCCCGAAGCAACATCATCACGGCGTGAATCGCGGACATCCCGGAAGCAAAACAATGCCCGGTTGTTCCGCCTTCCAGCGCCGCCAGGTTTTTTTCGAGCGCCAGGCGCGTTGGATTTTGTGTCCGTGCATACTCGAAGCCCTTATGCTGACCGAGCGCGTCCTGCACATAAGTTGAGGTTTGATAAATTGGCACGATGACTGCGCCAGTAGCGGGATCGGGCTGCTGTCCGGCGTGAATCGCTGTGGTGGAAAAACCCATAAAAAAATAGTCGGTGGTTACTGGTAAGAGTGACTTTCCAGTCACCGCTCACTACTTCACAAAATATGCTTTATAAAATTTGCCCGCAACCTGCGCGGCTTCAGTTCCGGTTCCTTCTTTCAAAAAGACAACCAGTCCGATTTGTGGTTTGTCGGATGGGGCAAAAGAAACGAACAGCGCATTTTCATCATTGCTGCCGACTTTCCCCGCGACATTTTCATTGAACACACCAGCCGCCATGGAGGTGCCTTCCTGAACTGATTTGACTAAACCCTGTCTGATTATTTCCAGCGCCTGTTTATTGATCGGAATCGTCGGCGGAGCCATTGCCTGCGAGGTTGTTGTAATGATCGTTGACATTCTTTCGCTGGTTGTGGTGTTGCTCGCCAGCGAAATCGCCAGTTGCGCAAAATGTAAATCGTTCGCTTTCATGCCTGTCCCGTGCGTCGCCAAAGCTTCGTAATCCGCCCCGGAAACATTGACCGGAATAATCGCAGAAATTGGCTTCATGGTCGTGGTATAAGAATTCAGCGACTCGGTTCCATAATAAGTAAAACCGATGACCTGTGCCGCTCGTTTGAAAGCAGTCGGCGGAATTCGTTTGCTCAATTCGACAAAGAACATCGGACAATTATGCGACAGGGCTTCCGCTACATTCACCTGATCACCTGCAATGTTGCAGGCAAACTTTGTCTGCGCATTGATAACTCCCGCGTCAAGCGCCGCATAGGCTGTCACAATTTGCACGACTTCAAAGGGCGAGGAGGTAAACTGAACATCCATCCCCCGCGCCACACGTTTCAGCACGCGCCCATATTGCGGGTCGAGCACTACAACCGCTCCGGTATGATCACCAAGC
>JAYSTY010000445.1:0-13331 GCA_043719385.1 Blastocatellia bacterium
CCTTGACCCCAAAGGCAATTTGCCCCTTTTCTCGAACGGTGAATTCACCTTCAAAGTCAAAGGCGTCCACGCCAAAACGTCCGTGATCTGGAACTACGAAGCTCCGGCTGGCGCTGGCGATACACATTTTTCAGTGATGAAGGGAACGAAAGCTGTCGTCAGTATTCGACAGGGCAAAGAAGAAAATTACAAACCGGAATTGTACATCGCGCCAACAAACGCGAAAGACAAAGCTGCCGTCGGCGAGGAATTGAAAAAAGCAGTTGCGTCATTGCAAAGCAAATTTGCCGGCATCGAATTGAAAGACACAAAAGATGGCTGGCAAATTGTAATTCCCGAAAAATTCCGCGACGGTCACGAGTCACATTTTTCACAAGTCGCTGGCAAATACTTCAAGTTTTTAGAAGCCGGCAAATTACCCGAATGGGAAGTGCCAAACATGCTGGCGAAATATTACGTCACGACACAGGCGTTGAAGTTGGCGCTGAAACAGGGGAAATAAAATTGGGCCAGTGCCGCGAGCTAGTAAGTGAAAACAATAATCTTTAGGGTTATAATCAGACCACTGATGAAAGGAGTAATATTTTATGCAATATTCAGTAATCCTCGAACAAGTCAACGGTCATTATCGCGCTACGATTCCGGCCTTAATGGATTTAATGGCAGAAGGTAAAACCCGTAATGAAGCGTTGCGAAATGTCTGGCGTTCAGCAGAAGTCCGCTTAGCAACAGTTGAAATTGCCACTATTGAGGTAGCGACATCTCAAAGTATTCGCCCAGATAGTCCTCAAGCGTGGTTGCAATCTGCTGGAAAATTTAAGGGCGATGAAGAGGCGATGCAAGAACATATCGCAGAAATTTATGCGGAACGGAAAAGGCAACGAGAAGAAGTCGAACGCGAACTTGATTTTACTTTAGCCGTGCCAATTGAAACCCAATGACTTAGCTCCCCGAAATTGCACTTTCAACACCAATTACAGTCTAATCTAAACTCATTTTTATGCCTAAAACATCAGACCTCTACACAAATCTAAAAAACTACATATCCGGCAGCCGCAACGAATTTGAAGAAAAACTCGCCACGCTCGTCAACATTCCCAGCATCAGCATGGATCCCGAATGCAAAGGCGACATCAAGCGTTGTGCTGATACCGCCGTCGAATTCCTGCGCGGCATCGGAGCCAAAGCGGAAGCCGTCCCGACCGATGGAAATCCTGTCGTCGTAGGCGAAATTATCAATGATCCGACCTTCCCGACGGTTTCGATTTACAACCATTTGGACGTGCAGCCTGCGAATCCTGAAGAGTGGAATAAGGCTCCGTTCACCTTTGATAAAGTTGGTGATCGCTACGAAGGTCGCGGCACAACGGATGACAAAGGCCCGGCTTTGACAGCACTGTTGGCAACGAAATATGCGATGGACAATGGCGTCCCGATCAACGTGAAATTTATCTGGGAACTAGAGGAAGAAATCGGCAGTCCGAATTTTGAAAAATTCGTTAGAGCCAATAAACAAAGGCTCAAAACGGATTCTGTGCTCGTGTCCGATACAATTTGGATTGCTCGTGGCAAGCCCGCCGTACCTTACGGATTGCGCGGGCTACAGGCATTTATGATGACGCTGCAAACGCACGCGAAAGACGTTCATTCAGGACTGGTCGGAGGTGCGGCGCGTAATCCAATCGGTGAACTGTGTGACGTGATTGCGAAATGCTACGACGCGAAGACGGGCAAAGTGAAGATCAAAGGATTTTATGATGACGTGCGGAAAATCACGAAAGCTGAGATTGCGAGTTTTACGAACTCCGGCTTCACTACCGCTGGTTATAAAAAAGCGCACGAGTTGAAATCCATTCGCCCCAATCTAAAAAACGAAGGCGAAGTTTTGCAGGCTTTTATGTCGCTGCCAACGTTTGAAGTTCACGGCATCGTCGGAGGCTACGCTGGCCCCGGAGTCAAAACAATTGTTCCGCATCAGGCCGAAGCAAAAATTTCCATGCGCTTGGTTCCCAATCAGAGACCCGCAAAAATTGCCAAATTAGTCAAAGATTTCATCAGGCAAATCAATCCCGATGTGAAAGTAAATTTAGAGCATGCGCTGGAACCCTACAGCGGAGATTTCACCGGCCCCTATTCCGAAGCGGCGCGGACTGCGATGAAATTTGCGTTCGGCAAAGACCCGGCTTTCACCCGCGAAGGCGGCTCCATCGGCGCCGTCGTCACGATGCAAAATCATTTAAAATGTCCGATTACATTTTTAGGCTTGAGCCTGCCCGAACACGGCTACCATGCGAAGAATGAAAATTATGATTGGGGGCAAACTTCAGGCGGAATCAAAATGTTTGTGAAGTATTTTGAGGAAATCTCACACCTCAAAAAATAGTGTTAAGGCGTTAAGCTTGCTCACGGGATTTATTTCTAAGTTGGCTGATGCACTATCCGATACTCTTCGTAATAATTTTTGTATCCTAAAAGACGGGCTGTCGGGGGCAAAACGCCGCTCATATCATAGACCCGCACGGGAGCATTTTCTTCGAGTTCGTCTGCATATTGTGAGTCGGACTCAAAGCAATCTCAAGAAACGGCACATTCAATTCCTGCCCTTGCGAATTGCGAGTATCGCCGTTGGTTGTACCGTAAATTTTGGTTGAATTCGGGAACTTAATTTCGTCGCTGGTTAATTCTTGTATGTTTTTTTTTACTCATTGTTTTTCTCCCTTCGTCGGTATTAACTGCTTCAGGTTCAAAGGATAATGTCCGTGACAGACAAATCTCAGCTACTCGTGCAGTTCTCCTTTTAGTTTATCAATTTGAAGGGAGAAACGCGACTTGAATCAATTAGTTGTTGTCATTCCGGGAAATTCTGAGTTTTATAAATTCTTCATCAGACAAAGGCTTTAGCGGAACATCCGTTGCCCAAAAAGGCGGATTTTCCATTGGCTCATCAAATGGTGTCAATTGTGTGCAGTGAGGAATTACAAATTCTTTAACAAATGGATTTTCGATTACTTCACTTCTAAGCCAAATTTCTCCGGGAACATCAAATACCCAAAATAAATCCTTTCTAGTTGCATAGTTAAACTGCTTGTCAATGATAGTTGCCAAAGCTCTAATTGCATTGTGAGCGTTTGATTCAAAATCATACCCTTCTTTGTAGTGAATTGAATCGTTTCTATATTGTTTCAGAGTTTGAAAGGCGAGACTTACTTCATCTGAAATAATTGCCCAATCTTTTAGTGCCGAGATTGGATAATCCCAATTATCAAAACTATCTTTTCTATAAACATTTTTGTAATGTTTTGATAATTTAAAGTAGTTTCTGGTTTTCAATATCAGCCTATTTAGGATTCTTTCACCAAGTGAACCTGAACCCGTCATTGCCGGATAAAAATATTCGCAACAATATGAAGAAACAACTGAAAAAAGTAAGTTATAATACTCATCGGGAATTCCAATAAAGGCTAAATCCAGTTTTATAAAACGACTTAGTTTAGAGTCAAAATCGAACTCTCCCCAATTTGCTTTTAATTCATTTTTGATGCTCTCTTGCACTTCATTCTCAATAGTGCTTTTAAGACTGTTTACTCTTAAATCAAACGCATAACCTAATACGCGATACATCGTAGCCATATCGGGACAAATAAAATTGTTTAAGATAGGTTCTTTGCTTTCTTTTTGTTCTTTGGTTAAAGTGTCAAAATCAATTTCAACTTTATGTTGTTTCAAACATCTATTACAGCCCAAAGTTAATTCTTGAATTTTCATATTACGAAGATACTAAAGTTTAACCCAAATGATAAAAGAAACCGTCGGAAATTTATTTGAAACAAAAGCCGAAGCGTGTTTTTTGCGGTGAATTGTGTCTGATTAAAAAGAGCGTCCAAAAACAAGAACGCTACAATTTTCAGTTTGTTAATCTATATCAACCCAATTATCATTGCTTGCGGCTGTGCAAGTCTTTCCTTTCGGGCAATATTCAAAACGGAAAATCGGATGAATCTCCCAATTATTTACACGCGGAAGTTTATGTCTGAAAAAATGTTCCGAATCAAACATTAACTGTCCTGTGATGCGAACAAGCAATGCACCTTGAGCAGTTGTGTTTATTAGCGGCTGTGTCTTCTCAAAGGTAAAATTCGGATGGTCTGATCTTGTTCGCGGAGCAAATTCTGCTGTAACTGATTCGGCTTCACGTTTTTTAAATACTGCCTTTATTGTGCTTTTATTTGCGTTCGGCGGCAACGGAAACTTTTCAATCGTATTTTTGGTAACTAATACGAGATGATTGTCCGTAGTTTCCGCAGTCCGAAGATAGCAGTTACAAGATTCGCCGCCCAATTCAGGTTTTACCGCGAGTAAATAGCCGACGACTCTAACCTGTTGACCTTCGCCCATATTCGTCAGTTCATTCCGCTCTCCCTTTTCAATTAAATGTTCGGGATTCTTTCGTGACTTCATCCAAGACAAAGTGCGATCCGTTATCGGAGTATTTATAGAAATAATGTTTTTCAAAATGTTTAGATTAGGATCGTGATGGTTATCGGAACTACAACCTACCGGAGGACAAACTCCGAGATTAGCGGCACAGTTTGGCTGTTGTGTCACCGCAAATTCCTGTGCTTTTGCGGTAATCAGTATCGTGCTAATCAAAAGAAAAATCGTTGTAAATCGTTTCATTTTAATGAACATTTAACATATGCCTCCAGAAAACTTTGAATTAAATTAATTCCTTTCATTACATAATGACTTTTTTTGCCAAAATATTACAAACTATTTTCACTTTTTCAAAAATATTTTTAATCTTATTGTCGGCAACCTAAAATTAAGCAGACTTTGCAAGTTCATTTATTCTAAACTCAAACCCAAATGATAAAAGAAACCGTCAGGAATTTATTTAAAACAAAAGCCGAAGCGTGGTTTTTTGCGGTGAATTGTATCGGGATTCCGGGCAAAGGAAATAAGAAATAAACCACGAAGCAACACGAAGATTTCACGAAGCAAGACAATAATTTAAGTTTTTCTTACTTCGTGTTTCCTTCGTATAACTTCGTGGATAATTATTTCCGACAATGTGAAAATTACAAACTCGCGTGTCAAAAAGGCGAATCGGCAATCGGGAAGACTGCGGTGCGTTTTGTGGGATTATTGTTAATAGACTACGCCGCGGGACGGATCTTTTCACGCAAAAACTCGCTCACCAAATTACTGACTTTAACGCCGCCCATTAATGTCAGCACCTGGTGCAATCAGGTCTTTCATTTTTGTGAGATCACCATCGCCAGATGCAGAAGATAATTCATCAGATAAACGTTTCACCCGTTGCTCAGGAGATTCATTGAGTGAACATCCAAAGCAGCCAATGAATGCTATAAAAATAAAACTGAAAATTATCGTATGACCTGGTTTCATCTGACCAGCACATAATTTAAATTATTTTTATGAAAACGCATCCAGTCCCGTGATATGGCGACCGATGGAAAGCAGGTGAACTTCGTTGGTTCCTTCATACGTGTACACCGATTCCAGATTCGCCATGTGACGCATGATTGGATATTCGCCCATCACGCCATTGCCGCCTAAAATAGACCGTGCGGAACGCGCTACATCCAGCGCCATCGCTACATTATTCATCTTGGCCATCGAAATATGGAGCGGATCAACTTCGCCTTCGTCCTTCAATCGGCCCAGTCGTAAGCAGAGCAATTGCGCTTTGGTAATTTCCGTTACCATCTCGACTAATTTCTTTTGTGTGAGCTGAAAGGAAGCAATCGGGCGATTAAATTGGACGCGCTGTTTGGCGTAATCCAGCGCCGTTTGATAACAATCAAGCGCCGCGCCAATCACGCCCCAGGCGATGCCGTATCGAGCCTGATTCAGACACATCAAAGGACTTTTTAAGCCTTTACTTTCCGGCAAAATATTTTCCTCCGGGATCAGGCAATCCTGAAAGAAAAGTTCGGAAGTGACCGAAGCGCGCAGGCTCATTTTGTGATGCAGTTCCGGCGCAGTGAAACCGGGCGTTCCTTTTTCCACCAGGAAGCCGCGAATCGTTTCATCTTCGTCGGTTTTCGCCCACACAATTGCAAGGTCGGCAATTGTGCCGTTCGTAATCCAGGCTTTGCTGCCATTTAATAACCAGCCGTCTTTGACGCGTTTGGCGCGCGTTCGCATGCTGCCTGGGTCAGAGCCGGAATTTGGTTCGGTCAGGCCAAAGCAGCCAATGACTTTGCCTTCGGCCATGGGCGGCAACCATTTCATCTTTTGGGCTTCGCTGCCGAATTGAAAAATCGGATACATGCACAACGAGCTTTGGACAGAAATAAAACTGCGCAAGCCGGAATCGCCAGCCTCAAGTTCCTGTGTCGTTAAGCCGTAAATGACGCTGCTGGCTCCGGCACAACCATATTTTTCGGGTAAGGTAGAGCCGAATAAACCAAGCTCGGCGACTTGCTGAATTAGCTCGCGGGGAAATTCCGCTTTCTCATAACAATCAGCAATGATTGGTCGGACGCGCTCGTCAACAAAAGTCTTCACCGTTTGGCGCACCATTTTTTCTTCGTCAGATAACAACGCGTCAAGATTATAAAAGTCCGTGATTCCAGGTTTCATTTATGTCGCTCCATTATTTATTTATTGCGATTATCAAGGCGGTACTCATCCCTAATATTCTTCAAGCTCACTCTTTTTATGGTCAGCCTTATCGTAAGTAAGCCCCTGGGTATTTGGGTATGGTCGCCACGGCTCCTCTTCAGGCATTAAAGCTGTCGCCTGATACCGCCATAATACCTGCCAAAGCCCTGATTTATCGCTCAGGTTAATCGCTTTACCGTCCATTCTGCCAAGTTTATATTCTTTCCGTTTATCCATATTTTTCCTGTCGCTGGCTTTAACTAGCTGGTAATAATGAGCCACGCGGATCAGCGGCGGTGGCCCAGCCATCCTGAATTCTTCCCAGCATGCCGTGAAATAAAATTTCGGCGCCATCTAAAATTACCAGCACATCGCCCATTCTGATGTCAGAATTCATGACTTGAAATTTAACGGCGGTTGCTTTTCCATCCGCCTGTTCAAGGGTGACGTATTCGAAATCTTTTTTCTCAATCACCAATGATTGAGCGTTGCTTAACGAAGTATTGTTATCTGCCATTATTTATCTCTTTGGATTATTGCGGCTTCTTCCTGCGCCTCATCTTCACCGAGTCGTTCGCGCAGGAACCTGACGGAGTTGTCATAAGCCTCATCTATTTGTTTCTCACGATACTGCGCAAATTTCACCCACACATCATTGACGAAAACTTCAAGTTCATCGCTGTCTGGATTTTGTCGGGTTAATAAGGCCATAGATTTATTTTACCTTGACCAGCGATGGTCTTTTCGCTTCTTCAACTTTCTGCCACCTGATTTCACATACGCGGCATTGATAATACACTGCTTCATCATCGGCGCCTGTTTTATGCAGAAATTGTAAAATGTAAGCCTGTGTCGCCGCCCCTTCAAGCCGTTCAAATTTTGCGCAGGAACATTGAGGTGTTGCAGGATTCATATACTAAATTCCGCCACACACGGCGCGTGATCTGACGGACGTTCCCAGGTGCGCGGAACTTTATCAATCCAGGCCGCGACACATTTGTCGGCCAGCACTTTTGTGGCCCAGATGTAGTCAATTCGCAACCCCTGATTTTTGCGAAAGCCGCCTTCGCGGTAATTCCACCACGAATAAAATCCCGCGTCGGATTGATGCTGGCGAAAAGTATCGTGCAAGCCCCAGTCAAGCAAGACTTGCAGCGCTTGCCGTTCCTGTGGACTGCAATGAATTTGCCCTTCCCAAGCTATCGGATCATAAACATCGCGGTCATCCATCGTGATATTGAAATCGCCGCACAGGACAGCCGGAAAATTCGGATCACATTCGTTATCCAGATATTGGCGCAGGAGCCGGAGCCACTCCATTTTGTAAACGAATTTATCTGAATCCAGCGCCTGACCATTGGGAAAATACGTGTTGATGACACGAACACCGTTGATCGTCGCCGCGAGAAATCGCCTTTGCCCCGTAATCTCATCACCCAGGAAACCAGCCTGAACATCCCGGCTTTCCTGACGCGAAATAATTGCTACGCCATTGTATGACTTCTGACCATAGATCACCGATTGATAACCGGCCTCAAGCAAGGCCGCCGCCGGAAATTTTTCGGCCACACATTTGATTTCCTGCATGCAAAGCACGTCCACAGGATTTTCACTGAGCCAGTCAAGCGTGTGCTGTAAGCGCACGCCAATCGAATTTACATTCCAGGTAGCAATTTTCATTTGGGAAATTTTTCAGTAAAGTTATCAAGTAATCAGGAATACACATCCTGGCATTTTGTAATTGTGCAAGTCAAGTTACGATCAAACTAAGAACTATGAAAACGATAGCCGCCCGCATCCTTGACCAACTGAATATTGCCTACGAGTTGCGCGATTATGAAGTCAATGAAGACGAACTTGATGCGGTGACTGTGGCGCACAAAATCGGAATGCCACCGGAAGCTGTCTTCAAAACCTTAGTCGCACGTGGTGACAAGCACGGCATTGTGATGGCGCTGGTGGCGGCGGATACGGAGCTTGATTTAAAAAAACTGGCAACTGTGACCGGCAATAAAAAAATCGAACTGGTTGCCGTCAAAGAGTTGCAGGGACTCACCGGATATATTCGGGGCGGAGTGTCGCCGCTTGGTGCAAAAAAGAAATTCCCTGTCTTCATTGATGAAACTGCGATTTTGCACGAGCGCATCAGCCTGAGCGCCGGACAACGGGGCTTGCAAATTATTATGTCCCCGACAGATTTGGAGCAGGCGACCGATGCCACCCTGGCGGCCATCTCCAAATAGGCCTTGTCAAATTCTGAAGTGCCTGGAGTCCTGGCCTTTACCTTGACTTCTCAGTACTACGCCTTATCCTACGCAGAGGCCGAAGAAGTCATTTCCGTAGATCAATTTTTAGTTATGTGTAGAGGGAAAGAACCCCGTCGCTACGGCTCAGGGTACAGTACCGCGAGCCGTAGCGAGCCGAGTTCTTGCACAGAAGCAGCCTGCGAGAAAAACTGTGGGGCCGTCAAACCGCCGACAAGCTGGCAGCATTGTCGAACTTGCTGCGCCACATTTTCAGCGGTGGTGGTGCAGCCACGATTCATATTTGCTGTCTATCCCTGCTTGGCTTACCTGCTTAATTACTTTTGATTTTGTTCTAAAATCCCGTGGGGCAAATCAAAATGCGCAGAGGGCTTATTCAAATCAAATGACTTAATAAGCCATCGCGCAACTTCGGCTCAAACCAGGTGGATTTGGGGGGCATAATTTCTCCGGCGTCGGAAATTGCCATTAATTCATCCAGCGTTGTCGGATACATGGAAAAGGCTACGGCGGTGTAGCCCTGATTGACTAATCGCTCCAATTCCGCCGTGCCGCGAATCCCGCCGATAAAATCAATGCGCTTGTCGGTGCGCGGGTCGGCAATTCCCAATAATGGCGCGAGTACACGATCCTGCAATACGCTGACATCCAGCCGATCAATTAATGTCAAAGGCTGTGTAGACTCCGGCTTGAGCTTGAGTCCATACCATTTTCCCGCCAGATACATTGCGTAATTGCCGCGTGTGTCAGGCACTGGCGCTGCATCCTCTGTAACCTGAAAACTAAATTCCAGCGCGGCTAATAATTCCTGTGGCGAATGACCATTGAGGTCTTTGACGGCGCGGTTATAGGACAAAATGCTAAGCTGATCGTCCGGGAAAATTACACATTGAAAAAAATTATATTCTTCTGTGCCGGAGTGATCCAAGTTTTGCGTCTGGAGCGTTTCGCGGGCGCGGCTGGCGCTTTTGGCGCGATGATGCCCATCGGCGATGTAAAGAAAAGGGACTTCGGAAAAGGCTTCGGCAATTTGCGCATTGAGTTCATGCGGCAACAACCAAATTGTATGAACGATTTCATCCGGCGCAACAAAAGCAAATAAAGGCGCGGCGTGTGTCAGAGGCTCCAGCAATGAACTGATTCGCTTTTCAGCGCGATACGTCAAAAACACGGGGCCGGTTTGTGCTCGTAGGGTCAGCATGTGACGCGTCCGATCATTTTCTTTGTCAGGTCGGGTGCGCTCGTGCTTGCGGATAATGTCGTTGTCGTATTCATCTATTGAGCAACAAGCGACGATGCCTGTCTGTTCGCGCTCGCCCATTTTCAAACGGTAAAGATAAAAACTCGACTGCGCTTCGGTGATCAATGGCGCGGCAGCAATCAACGCCTCAAAGTTTTCTTTTGCTTTGGCGTACACATCATCAGAGTAAACGTCCGTGCCTTCCGGCAAGTCAATTTCAGGCCGTGAAGCGTGCAAAAAGCTCAGCGGATTCCCTGCTGCCAGGTTTCTCGCTTCTTCAGTATTGACGACATCGTAAGGGACAGCCGCGACCAACGAAGCATTGTCGGGATTCGGACGGAGGGCGCGAAATGGTTTTAGTATTGCCAAGTTAGTATCTCCTGAAAAAATATTGGTAACTGATCCGGGCTTGGGGCTTTGGCTTTTGGGCTTTGCTTCCCTGCCTCAATAATTTGCCTGCGAGAGCAATAACGCAGGAGCAAAGACGCCGGGCAAAGGGAATATTTTCAAGCACTCGCCAAAGACCAAAGACCAAAAGCCAAAGTCCTAAGCTGTTATAAATATTGTCTACTTTAACAGCTTGAATAATTCAAAATAAAAGCGCAGCATCCCGCCATATTGTGCCGCCTGACCGGGGCCGTTGTATTGTTCGGCGAAGGCGACAAAATCCTGGTTTTGCAGGGCAATGACTTTGCGCGAAACAGTTTCCGGCCCCTGGATAAAATCAAATAATCCGATGATCTGACGGCGCTCATCGAGGCTGAACGAATTGAACATTTCAGCGGCGGATTCGTAGCCGATCAATTTAAAATTCGCGCCCATAATCTGCGGCAGTCCCATACTGATTGCGCTTTTCGCGGCTTCATCGTTCAGGCTTTTCGCTTTAGTGAAAGCCGCCCATTCACTGTCCTGATTGCCATGAAAGTTTTGCCAGGGCTGCGTCGGATCAGGTCGAAATTGATGATTTGTCCACGGTTGATTTTCAGCGAAGGAGAAATATTTCTGAAATTTATCCGGGTTATCTTTGCCCCATAAGCGCCAAAAATAATGATTCTCAAACCGAATGATCAGCCGTCCATTGAGAAAGCCGTTGCCGCTGGATTCGACCGCGACTACTGAGGCGGCGGCTCCGACTTCGATCATCAGCAGGTCAGACAATCGTTGCAGGCTCCCGCCAAATTTATTCCAGATTTTGACTAATTGTTTGGTTTTGGCATCAGCATCAGAGGGAGTGCCAAAGAGTCGAGCCGGCGCAAGCGGAATATTTTTGAGGCTCGCCTGCTGGATAAAAAATCCGCTGCCAATTTTTTGTGAAGGTAAAACGACAAAATCTTTCAGGATAAAACCGCTTTGATTATTGACCGATACCTTCAACCAGCCATTTGTCTCCGCCAGAATATTGACCGAAGTCCGATTCGGTAACATCGTGATGGCTTTGAAATTCGTCCCCGGCCCGACGCGTAAATTTACACTGCTGGTGGTAGTTCCAATTTGATTGACTGGCATTGCTTCTCCGAAAAAAACAACCCGTCGCTACCGCTCAGGGTACAGTACCGCGAGCCGTAGCGAGTTGGGTTTCGACGCGTCTATTTCATCTTCAGCAAGCGCTCGGCAGCGGCTTGCAAAGTTTCATCTTTTTTACAAAAACAAAATCTGACTTGTTGTGCGCCTGATGCTGGATCACGATAGAAGCTGCTGCCGGGAACGACTGCGACGCCGACTTCACGAATCATATATTTGGTGAACTCAATATCGTTCGCAAAGCCAAATTCGCTGATGTCGCACATAATGTAATAAGCGCCATCCGGCTTGTAACATTTGAATCTGGCTTCCTCTAAAACTCCGAGCAGGAAATTTCGGCGCACTAAATATTTCGCTTGCAGATCTTCGTAATAAGACAGCGGAAAATTGAGCGCAGTCACGCCGGCTTCCTGCAAAGGTGTTGCCGCGCCAACGGTCAGAAAATCATGCACTTTGCGAATCGAATCTGTAATTTCTGGTGAGGCGATTGCGTAGCCAACTCTCCAACCTGTTACAGAATAAGTTTTGGATAAAGAGTTGATTGTGACGGTACGATTGCGCATCCCCTCGAGCGTTGCCATCGCGGTGTGTTTTGCGCCCGGATACAAAATGTGTTCGTAAATTTCATCGGTAAAAACCAGGGCATTTTTTTCGAGGCAGAGATCAGCAATAAATTGCAATTCTTCGCGGGTAAATACTTTGCCGGTGGGATTGTGCGGCGTCGTAATAATCACGGCTCTGGTTTTGTCCGTGAAGGCTGCCCTTAATTCTTCAGGGTCAAAATTCCAATGCGGAGGCTGAAGCGTGACGTAACGAATCCTCGCTTCGGTCAGGATCGAATCGGGGCCGTAATTTTCATAATAAGGTTCAAACACAATCACTTCATCGCCAGGATTTATCAGCCCCAGCATCGTAGCGATCATTGCTTCCGTCGAACCACAGGTCACGACAATTTCGCGTTCAGGGTCAATCTCCAGGCCCAGATGCCGCTGGGTCTTTTCGGCTATCGCCTGGCGCAATCTCTTTGTCCCCCAGGTGACGGGATATTGATTGTGGTCAGCTTCAATCGCAGCGCAGGCAGCGCGTTTTAATTCTTCAGGAGCAGCAAAATCGGGGAATCCCTGGGAAAGGTTAATCGCGCCATATTGCATTGCCTGACGCGACATTTCACGAATCACGGATTCGGTAAAATGCGAAACTTTATTGGAGACGTAATGATTTGTCATTGCTCTGCTTTGGGCGCTTCGATGGGATTAATGACGCGCGACGTAACGATATTACCGGCTCCTCGTTTGACTGTCCGCTTGATAAATTGTTCCAGATCAGCCCGAAATATTTTCTGCTTGCCATCAAGTTCGATGACCCGCAGAGTGCCATTTTTAATTGCGAGATTGAGAGTTACCGCCGGGACATCATACTCACGCGCCGCGCCCTTAATTTCCAGCCAATCCTGAGTGTCAAATTTGCTCATTCAATCGTTCCTTATTTTTGTCCAGAGTTGAGCAGTGATGATAGAGACGGAGTCGCAATGTGTCAAAGCGCCGAATTAAAAAAGGCCAAAGCCAGGTTAGGCAATGACCTTTTCAGGATTCAGAAGTTAGGATTCAGGAGTTAGGGAATGTTGTGGACGCAGCAACAAAACCTGAATCCCAAATCCTAACTCCTGAATCCTGTCA
>JAYSTY010000446.1:0-2286 GCA_043719385.1 Blastocatellia bacterium
CAACACTTTTCAGACGGGCCGCAGCGTAATCCCACAAATGATTGCCAGCGAAGGCCCCATCAAATTGTGGTATTACAACGAAGGCTGGAATTATCCCGGCACGAATATCACCAAAGCGCTGTTGCAACAAAGCAGCACCAACGCCTTCGAGACAAAATATCGTGAGACTTTCAAAAGCGCGATTGATAACGAAGTTCGGCTCAGCAACGCGCTTGCCAACGCGCCAAAAACGAATTCCGCTTTCCCGGATAACAAACTGGCGAAGCAGTTGCAGATGATTGCCAAATTAATTTCCGTGCGGAATGAACTGGGCTTACGCCGCCAGATATTTTTCTGCTCGCTCGACGGTTTTGATACGCACGGTGAACAACTCACGACGCAAAATACCTTGCTCCGTCAGGTCAGCCAGGCAATGGATGCGTTTTATAAAACAACTGTGGAATTGGGCGTTGCAAATAACGTCACGACGTTCACCGCTTCTGATTTTGGGCGCACGTACAAGAGCAATGGCAAAGGCTCTGATCACGGTTGGGGCAATCATCATTTCGTGCTGGGTGGAGCGGTCAAAGGCGGCGATATTTATGGCAAGGTTCCGGTGCTGCAAATCAACGGCCCGGATGATTCCAGCGAAGGTCGTTGGATTCCGACCATTGCGACAGACGAGTATGCCGCGACCCTGGCGACATGGTTTGGCGCCGGCAATCTTGCCACTATCTTTCCGAACATCGGCAGATTTGCGCGTCCGAATTTAGGATTCATGGGTTAACCTACAGGTATAAAGTAAGGCGCTGGAATGTCTGAGCATTTCAGCGCCTTACTTTATTGTAGTGCACAAATTATTTTTTGACGGGCTTTCCTTCCGCATCCAGAATCACAATTTCTCCTAAATTTAATTCACGAATGCCAGCTTCAATTTTTGCGAGATCACCGACTAACAATAACGTTGCGCCGGTTGGCTTCGCGTATTTTTGTGCGATAGCGTTGACCGAAGTCAGTGGCGTTTTGGTGAGCTGTTCGGGTTCACTTTGCAGCCGCGTCAAGGGCAATTCGTCGAGCCACAAACCTACGATTTTATTCGTGATGCCGCCGAGCGTTTCAAATGATTGGGCATAGCCGCGAACGCGGTTGGCTTTCGCATTTTCAAGTTCTTTTTCTGTCAACGGTTTTTCTCCGGCTAAGCCTTTTAATTCTTTGACAAACTCGACCACGGATTCTTTGGTCTTGTTGGTTTGCACGCCGCCGCTGGCGATCCACAAGCCTGTGTTTGGATACAAACTGGTAAACGAAAATACGCCGTAGGAATAGCCTTTGTCTTCGCGCAAATTCAAATTCAGCCGCGTCCCGAAGCCTCCTCCCCAAATCGCATCGGCTAATTTCAGCGCGTAAAACTCATCTGATTTACTGCCCGGCGCTGGCAACATTTGCGCGACTACGGTTTGCGCTGCGTCCTGCCGATCAATCAAATAAATTTTGCCTGCGCCAACCGGAGCGGCTGCGGGAATTTTTTTCAGTGGCGCGGAGCCACCTGACCAACTGCCGAAATTTTGTTTGGCTAAGGCAACTGCTTCATCAAGTGAAATTTGTCCGGCAAAGACAATGACAGAACTACCAGGCTTCCAAAACTGACTGTGATAGCTCGCAAAATCTTCACTTGTTAATTTTTCAATCGTCGCTTTGCGCCCACGCATTGGTCGTCCGTATGGATGGTCAAAGCCATAAGCCAGTCCAGGTCCGACTACATTAACGATAGCGTTTGCGTCCTGTGATTCCTGCGCTAACGCATCAATCCGGCGCTTTTTGTCGCGGTCAAGTTCGTCCGCAGAAAACGCCGGATTGCGCACGACATCTGAAAAAATCCCGAGTGCAGGCGTGAGATTTTGTTTCAGTACTTCGAAGCTAAGAAATGAATTTTCATAGCCGCTGCCGCCAGAGATTTCCGTGCCTAAATCGCCAAGCGCGTTTTCAATCTCTAATGACTGCCTGTTTTTCGTGCCATGCCGCATCACAATCGGCGTCATACTCGCCAGGCCTTCTTTACCTGTCGAATCATTCACTGCTCCCGTGCGCGTAGCCAACAATACAGAAACTTTTGGCAGATCGTTACGCTCAGCAACTAAAACTTCCATGCCGTTTTCAAGCTTGGCAGATTTCACGCCAGGAACATTGAAGGTACGGTCAGCGCCAAGCGCAGGAATTTTTGCTCGATCAACTGCGATGGCCGATTCGCGCCCTGATTTTTCTGTACGGAAACGCACGAGCAAACGGTTCCGCGTGTCGAGCCATTTC
>JAYSTY010000447.1:0-5487 GCA_043719385.1 Blastocatellia bacterium
AAGTCGCGGATGGAAATGCAGGGACTCAATATTGATTCCACCGTATACATCAAAGGTGAGCGCGAACGGACTGAGCAGGACATCATGAGTATGCAGATGGTAACGATCAGGGAATGTGATCTGCGCCGCAGCATTTCGATCAATGACAAAGCGAAGGTTTACAAAATTGATCCGTTTGGTGACAGCCAGGCTGCGGCGGCTGCGCCCAAAACTATAACCGCTGCTCCGCCTCCACCAACCTCAAATAAGCCGACGCGCAAGGGTGGAATTGTCACGATCAATGTGACGATGACGGATACGGGCGAGCGTAAGGAACTGTTTGGCTATCAGGCGCGGCATTTGAAAATGGCGATGAGCTTTGAGTCTTCGCCGGATGCCTGCTCCAAAGCGAAAATGCGGATGGAGACGGATGGCTGGTACATTAATTTCCGCAATAGCTTTAATTGCCAGGAAGAATTCGTGCCGCGTCAGGCAATGGAACGCGGGCAACGCTCCAAACCGGATTGCGTAGACGAATGGCGCTACAACGTGAAAGGTTCTGCGAAGGCTGGCTATCCGGCAGATGTGACGACGACGATCTTTGGCGATGATGGAAAAAATATGATTATGCGCCAGCAGATTTTGGAACTCTCACGCGCCAAATTGGATCAGGCGTTGTTCGAAATTCCTGCGGGGTATCAGGAAGGTGATCCGTATTCGATGAAGGCGATGATGGGCGGCATGAATATGGGTTCGATAGGTAAAATGGCGGATGAAATGTCACGCCGCGATCAATCGCGTACGACTGCGGCGACAACGAAAAAAGCGGGAACGGTTCGGTTGGGAATCGTGCAACCAAACGCACGCATCGGGCAAAACGAAGTCGGCGGTGCAATGCGTAATTCGTTGTTGCGTTACATCAACGGTGGCAGTTCGTTAGAAGTTATTCCCGTCAATTCGTCGGCGGATGCGGCGACGCAACAATGCGATTTTGTGATGACTTCGACGCTCACACATACGCCGGGCAAGAGCGGCGGCGGGTTGGGCGGCTTTATGAAAAAAGCGGGACAGCTTGGGCAAATTGCGACAGGCAATGTCCCGTCATCACCGCAATCTTCCGCAGACGCGTCGTCAAACATTAAGGCAAAAGACGAAGTGAGTTACGATTATCAGGTCACGCGCATTGACGGTTCGGCTGTGGCATCAAGTACACAAAAACGCAAAGCCAATTCGGATGGCGAAGATATAATTTCGCCGCTCCTCTCACAAGTTGCAGGCGAAGTGATGCGGGCTGTTTTGAAGAAGTAGGTATGATAGCGTTCAGGTACGATAGGCGTCCCGCCTGTCGAAATAAATATTAGACAGGCGGGACGCCTATCGTACTTTTAGGAAATTTATGCAAAAAATATTTTTATCTTTGGCTGCGTTCAGCCTGATTTTATTGTTTCATTCTTCAGCCTCGGCGCAAACAACAGGCACGATGCAACGCGATGAAACATTTGTTGTGGAGTATTACTACAAAACAAAATGGGGCTATACGGATGAGTTTTTACGGCTCTTCAAAAAGAACCATTTACCTGTCTTAAAAAAGCAAATTGAGATGGGACGCATGACGCGGGTGAAAGTTGAAAAGCCGCGTTATCACGCGACAGAAGACGGTCGGTGGGATTTTCGGGTGACGATTGTTTTTAAGAATGCGGCGACGGCGTTTGCTCCCAGCCCCGAAGAAGAAATCGTAAAACAACTTTATCCCGATCAGGAAACTTTCAAAAAAGAAGAGCAGCGCCGCTTTGAGATTTTGCTTTCGCATTGGGATGTGCCGATCACAACTGTGCCTGTCGAATAATGATTTGATTGGCTCTGCGTGAATGAAAGGCGTACAATCATTTCTCGCCAGGGATCGCCTGTGTCAAAGGCTTACTAAAAATATTTTAAGGTCGGTTTTTTTTAGTCAAGAGGGAGTTTATGACTGAGAGCAATAACCAATTATTCAGCATTATTAATTCTGTGCGTCGTCGGCGTTCGCTGGTCACAATTTTTAAAGGTGTAGCGATTACGATTGCGGCGGCGGCGGCATTGTTGCTGGTGCTGAGCTATGCCGCGCATAAATTTCGTTACAGCAACGCAAGCCTGATTTCATTGCGAATTGCGGCGATTGCTGGTTTGGTGGCGGCGGTCTATTTCTTTCTATTGCGTCCGCTCAGGAAAAAAGTCACGGATCATCAGGTCGCACGTCTGATCGAAGAAAAACATTTAGGCCTGGCAGATCGTCTGAATACGGCGGTCGAATTTGAAGCGCAAAAAAATCAGCCGGTGATTGCCCGTTTGCTTGATGATGCGAATCAGAAAGCGCAGGAAATCAATCCGAACGAAGTCGTTCCGCGTCAGCGATTATTTGGTTATGGCGGAATTGCGGCGGCGACTGTGGCGTTGTTTATCGGCGCTTTACTGTTTGGCCCGAAAGAAATTTCCAGCGGTTTGACAAACCTGGTAGCTCCGGTCAGTGCCGAAAGTTCGTTGTCGTCTGCCGCTGCCATGAAAATTACGGTTAAGCCCGGCACTGCGCGTGTGCCGAAAGGCTCTGATCAGCAATTCACGGCGTCGCTCGTTAATTTTATCGGCGAGCTTCCCGTCACAATTTATTACCGCAAAGCTGGCACGGATGAACAATGGGTCGGGCAGGCGATGGAACCGGCGAAGCTGAAAAACGACTTCCAATATTTCATTTTCAATATCCAGGACTCGATTGAATATTTCGTTGAATCCAACAACGTCAAATCCGAAACCTTCAAACTTGATGTCGCTGATTTGCCGTTTGTGAAACGTATTGATGTGACTCTGGATTTTCCGGCGTATACCGGAATGCCCACGAAAACCCAGGAAGATAGCGGCGATATTGCCGCGCTGAAAGGAACCGTAGCGACGATCAAAGCCGTGATTTCAGCCAAAGCCAAAGCTGCGTTTATCGTGCTGAAAGATGGTAAGAAAATTGAAATGAAGGCGGCGGAACAACGGCTGGAAAGCGGCGAGATCGAACATTTCTTTACGGCTCCAATTACAGTTGCGAGCAACACCAGCTACCACATCGAATTGCTGAGCGTGGAAGGCGACAAATATAACGGCTCCAACGAACACGACATCACGATTCTGGAAGATGAACCGCCAACCGTTATTTTTGAAAAACCTGGCCGCGATGTGAAAGCGACCAGCATCGAAGAAATTTTCACGCAGGCCAAAGCCGAGGATGATTATGGTGTCGCGTCCTTAGAATTGGTTTACTCCGTCAACGGCGGCGAAGAGAAGAAAGTTTCTCTGCAAAATCTGCAACGTGCCGAAGCCAAATCTCTGTCCGGCTCGCACACATTTTTCCTCGAAGAATTTGGCCTGAAGCCCGGCGATTTTGTTTCGTATTACGCCAAAGCGCGTGACGCGCAGAACGAAACCACGAGTGATATTTACTTTATTGAGGTCAAGCCCTTCGAGAAAGAATTCCGTCAGAATCAGCAACAGGGCGGTCAGGGACAGGGACAAGGCGGCGAACAGGAGCAGGCCCTGCCAAAGCGCCAGAAAGATATTATCGCCGCGACGTTCAGGATCATGCGTGAAGAGCCGAAATATTCTCCGGCGGATAAAACCGAAAATTACAATACTGTTTCCCTGGCGCAGCAAAAATTACGCGAAGACGCAGCGGCCTTAATTGATCGTATCAAGCGCCGTTTGGCTGGAATGCCGCCCGGTGGCGAACAGTCAAAATTTGCAGAGCTAATCGAAAACCTGAATACCGCTGGCAAAGAAATGGAAGGCGCAACCGCTGAATTAAAAGCGCAAAAAGGCAAAGAGGCGCTGCCATTTGAACAGCGCGCTTTACAGCAATTGCTGCGTGCGGATGCGATCTTCCGCGAAATCCAGGTGAACATGTCGCAATCCCAGGGGCAGGGACAGGGACAGCAACAGGCGCAGGAACTGGCTGATTTATTTGAGCTTGAACTCGACAAGATGAAAAATCAGTACGAGACGCTCAACCGCGAAAAGAAACAACAGGGTCAGCAACAGGATGACCAGACAAAAAATAAATTAGAAGAACTGGCGCGTCGGCAACAAAAAGAATTGGAACAGCAACAACGAAAAGCGCAGCAAGCCCGCAATCAACAGGGCGGTGGCGGTGGCTCTTCGCGGCAACAGCAGGAGTTGATCGAGGAAGCCAAAAAACAGGCACGCGAACTTGAACGTTTGTCCCGCGAGCGCCGCGATCCGCAAATGCAAAAGACGGCGGATCAGCTCAAAAAAGCTGTCGAGGAAATGCAAAAGGCTCAGGCCGCCCAACAAAACAACAATTCGCAGGAAGCTACAAATTCAATGCAGCGGGCGATGGAGAGCTTGCAACAGGCGCAACGGCAGCAACAACAAAATCAACGCGGGCAAAGTGGAAACTCGGTCCAGGATTTGAAAAATCGCGCCGCTGGAGCCGCGTCAAAACAACAGGACATTCAAAAGCAACTGGATGATTTGATTCGCAAACAAAACGATCCTTCGTCACAGGAAGCGCGGCAACGCCTGACTGATAAAAAAGATGAACTGGCAAATGAAGTCAGCAATCTTGAAAAAGAAATTGACCAGACTTCGCGGGGCATGAGTGGCGATCAGCAAAAGGCTGCGGATCAATTACGCGAAGCCGCCAACGGCTTGCGCCGCAATCAGGTAGCCAATCGCATCCGTCGCAATAATGACAACATCAAAGGCAATCAATTAGGCCCAGCCCGCGAAGGCGAAAAAACAATTCAGCAAAATTTGAATGATTTAGTCAGTCAATTAAATGGTGCCGAATCGTCAGCCAAACAAAGCGCGAAAAACCAGAAAGGCCCCGGCGGTGAGACAGAAGAAGCGTTAGATAAAACGCGGCAGCTTGCCGACAATATCGAGTCGCTGAAACGCCGCCTTGAAAATGGCACAGGGAGAAAGCAGGATAAAGCGGGCAAAGGGCAGGGAGATAAAGGACAACAACAACAGCAGGCACAAAACGGGCAACAAGGCCAGCAGGGTCAACCAGGCCAGCAGGGTCAACAGGGAAATCAACCAGGCCAGCAACAGGGTCAAAACGGACAACAGGGAAATCAGCGAGGTCAGCAACAAGGCCAGCAAATTGCTCGTAATAATCAACCAGGCCAACAACAAGGACAGCAGGGACAACAAGGTCAACAAGGTCAGGGACAGCAAGGGCAGCAGGGACAACAAGGTCAGGGACAAGGCCAGCGTGGGCAACAAGGACAACAGGGGCAACAAGGTCAGGGACAGCAGGGGCAGGGTAGACAGCAAGGGCAGCAAGGGCAACAAGGGCAGGGGCAGGGGCAAGGTCAACAACAAGGGCAAGGCCAGGGACAGAGCGGGCAAAGGTCACAAGGCCAGTACAACTCAATGCCACAAGGCTCAACCGGCGGTGGTGGCATGCCGACAGGTGGTGATCGTCAGTTAGGCTCTGAAATCCGCGAACGTTTGCGCGAGGCGCAGGAT
>JAYSTY010000448.1:0-5486 GCA_043719385.1 Blastocatellia bacterium
CGCAATGCTGCCGCCGACGAGCATCGCAATCGTTTTGACGGTCGGATCGAAATCAGCAAAAGCAGTCGCCGCTAAAATGGCTCCGGCAGGCACACGAATAAACGTGTGAACAGCATCCCAGGCGGAATCCACCGCAGGAATTTTGTCCGCTACGAATTCGACCAGATACATCGCGCCGGCCACGCCCAAAATCCACCAGTTCGAGAGAATGCTTAATTCGCCGGGCAATTTGACGAACGTATATTTTTGTAAAAGACCCAGCGTGACAACTGTCGCATACAGGTTGATGCCTGAGAGCCAGGCCGAACCCATCGCCATTCCAAGTGTAGATAACCAATCCATCCGCTCCTCCTGTTTGTCGCGTCAACTGCGCTTTATGTTTTATTTTATGAATAGCCCTTATCCCGAAAAGCGAAGAGGTAAAGCCCTGCGCCCACGAAAGGGATAAATAAAATCAAAAAGAGCAGGATGATTTTGGTTGTGATGTCACGCGAAGAATTCATCACATCTGAAATTGCAATAATATCCAGCATCGCCGCGCAAATTAACCCTAAAGTACCAAGCATAATATTCCCCCTTTGGCGAGAGTTTGGATTGCTTTGTCTCTCACAGGTGAACTTACGAAAGCGCGCGCCGGATGGTTCAATTAGTTTCGGGTTTTGGGTTTCGCGTTTCGAGGTCAGACAGTTTCGCGTTCTGAGTTTCGAGTTTCGAGTCTTTGACTTACGAATAATTTATTGGTAACGAACTATTTTTCTTCCTCGAAACCCAAAACCCGAAACTCGAAACTAATTTAGCTTTGCCTTAACCAGGCCGCTGACAACCTTGCCATCAACTGTTTGCCCGACCAGCTTTGCCATGACTGCTTTCATCACCAGCCCCATTTGCTGCGGAGAGTTCGCGCCCATTTCAGCAATTGTTTCCTCGACAATTTTTGCCAGCGCGGCTTCGTCAACGGCGGTGGGCAAATATTCCTCAATCACTTTCATCTCGGCAGCTTCTTTGTCCGCGAGTTCCTGCCGTCCGCCTTTAGTGAATTGCTCAATGCTATCGCGGCGTTGTTTGAGCAGAGTTTGCAAAATCTTGCTGGCTTCGGCTTCGTCAAGCGTCTGCCCCCTATCCTTTTCCAGTTCTTTGTTTTTGAGCGCCGTTTTCATCATCCGCAACGTCGAGAGCCGATCTGCGTCTTTGGCTTTCATTGCGGTAGTGATGTCCTGATTAATTTTTTCCAGTTGAGTCATATTTTTCCTAATAAATAATTTGTCTGTGAATTCTAAATACTTATCCAAAAACCAAAGACCAAAAGCCAAAGGCCACTTCTCCGTTAATTATTGCACAATCGGTAATTCATCAGATACAGCCTCAGTAATTTTTTTACTGTCAAGCGAAGACCCGATGATCAACACGGCAACCGGCGCCACATGCAGCATCAATCTTGCGAGCGAGGTCAGCAACCATTCTTCAATTGAAATTCGTTCCGTGGCGACGAAATAATAAATTCCCGTGTAAGCGGCGATGGGTAAAAGCACGGTGAGTGTTAAAATGATTGCGCGCTGGCGCTGAGCACCGAACAGTAGCAAAACCGCGCTGAGCGGAAAGGTCAGCCACAAAATTCCCCAATGATTCCAGGCAACAATTTCTTTGCTCAGCCAGCGCAAAATAATTGGTGTGCGATTGAGATTCGCTTTTAAAGTTGCGAACGTTGGCGACAAATAATATTGCTCCACCGGAGTTTTGAATATTTTGACAAAAATACTCCAGCCCAGCATTAAAAATAATCCAGGTGCAAGTCCTGTCAAAGCTAAGCGCAAACGTGCCTGCCAGGAATTTTTTTGCGCCAGGATTTTCAGGAGCAACAAAGCTGCCAGAATTACAAACAGGACGTTTCCTTCCTGTTTTGTCCAGGGCAATGCCAGACTCAAACCTGCAAATATGCGCAGAGATTCAGCACTGTTGTCCTGCCAGTATTTGAGCAGATAAATCACTGCGCCGAGGTAATAAACCGCGACGGGGAAATCCGCATAACCCGCGCTCACGCTGCCATCGCCGAATAATACCAGCGGCACAAAAAATAATATTAGCGGCGCCGCGATCTTTCGGCTGCCTTCGGCAGTTGCCAGTAAGCCGAGCGCCGCTAAAAAAAATAATGGAAAAAATAACTTGATCAGGCCCTGATGCGCCTGCCCAATCCAGCCGTAAAACCAGGCTTCGGAAAGTGGCAGCAACAACGGATAGCCGCGATGTGAAAACCACAAAGTTTTTTCGGTCAGGTAAGAGAGCGGCAACGCGCCACCATTTTCAAATGCCAGTCGCGCTTTAATTTCCCAATGAAAAACTCCGTCCCATCCCAGTCCCGTCCGCGCAGAAAACCACGTCAGCCAGCCAAATGACAAAAGCAAAATTGTGAAGAGTAAAAAATCTTTGGGAGCTTTAGGAATAACGCCAGTGATTGTGAGTGACCGACGTTTTGCCTGCACAAATCCCCGCCCGAAAATCGCCAGGCAAAAAAATGAAATCGTTACGCGCAAAGCGAGGCCGGACAATAACCATCCGAGTAAAAACGAACTCAGCGAAATAAATATACAGCCGCACAGAAACGACAGACTAAAAAATTCCAGCGCATCAATTTTTCTCGCCTGTGCCAGCAGCAACAACAAAATTCCACCGCCTGCCAATAACAGCAGCACCAAGGCTATTGCGGGCAAAACGAATTCCATGCAGTTTTCTCCGGGGCCTGGGTGACGATCATTTCAGGCAGGAAAGTTTGTTCCGTTGCCATCATAGCGGGCGGGGAAGCGCGATAATAAATCGCGCCTGAAGCCTGAAAATTATCCGGCGGCGGATCGCCCGGATACGCATCGCCACAGCCTGGATTATAAAGCGGCTGTGGCCAGCTCAAAGTATTTGCAATCAGGCGCAGCGCCAAATGACCTGGGTTCTTAAGTGAGCCGAGAAACAAAATCCCGTCTTTATGCGGAAGCTGTTTGATGGCCTGGCGCAACGCTTCCGTTGGATGTGCGCTGGCCTTAAGCTGCGGCGAATCTCCATAAGTTCTAAGCGTCCCGCGCAAAATCGCATCATACGCAGCATCCGGTTGATTGATGCCCGTTTCATAACTCACATACAGGTACGGTTTCAACTCGGCGTATCTCCAACCACCGAAGCCAATGATGGTTGTGATCAGGCCAAATCTAATGGCTGCCAAAAACTTGTCGTTCATGGATGACATTCAACAACACTCAGCTTGAAAACAAAAGCGAGATGAATAAACATGCAACCCCGTATTACTAAAATAATTTGAATAAGAAAGAACTAAGAAATTTAAGGCGAATCCATGCAAGACACAATTTTCGGAACGGAAGATATAAATATTTTTTCCGTCACAACCAAACAAAATGGCCCAACAGGCCAGCTACCATTAACACCTTCAGACTTGCTCGACCGACCAAGTGGCGATTTATTTGGCTGGACGCAGGATGTCGGGATGGGCTGGAATCCGGCGCAACTCGGACGACCTGAAATTTTATTGCTCAGCACACAGGGCGGCATTCGTTTGCCGGATGGAACGCCGCTCGCGCTTGGTTATCACACGGGACATTGGGAAGTCGGGTTGCTGATGCAGGCGGCGGCGGAAGAGTTAAAAAAATATGACTGCATTCCGTTCGCGGGATATTGCACCGATCCGTGCGATGGACGTTCACAGGGGACGACAGGAATGTTTGATAGCTTACCATATCGCAATGACGCGGCGATGGTGCTGGGGCGGCTGATTCGTTCGCTGCCGACGCGACAAGGCGTACTTGGCGTGGCGACGTGCGACAAAGGTTTGCCTGCGATGATGATGGCTTTGGCAGGTGCGCATAATTTGCCAACGGTGATTGTTCCCGGCGGAGTCACTTTGCCCGCGAGCGACGGCGAGGATGCAGGCAAAGCACAAACCATCGGCGCACGTTATGCCAATCAACAAATCACGCTGGAAGAAGCTTCCGAAATTGGTTGCCGCGCCTGTGGTTCTCCCGGCGGCGGGTGTCAATTTTTAGGAACTGCCGCAACTTCGCAAGTCATTGCCGAAGCGTTGGGAATGGCAGTTCCGCACAGCGCACTCGCTCCTTCAGGGCAACCGATTTGGTTGGATATGGCGCGACGCTCTGCGCAGGCGTTGCTCAAACAAAAACAGCTTTCATTGGAAACACGATTTATTGTCACGCCCGCCGCGATTCGTAATGCGATGGCGATTCATTCTGCGTTTGGTGGTTCGACAAATTTGCTGTTGCATATTCCCGCTGTTGCCTACGCCGCCGGACTCGAAATTCCCTCCGTCGAAGAATGGATTGCGATCAATCGCAAAGTCCCGCGTCTGGTGGATTCATTGCCGAATGGCCCGCATCCAACTGTGCAAGTTTTTCTCGCCGGAGGTGTTCCCGAAGTGATGTTGCACTTGCGACGCTTGGGGATGATTGATGGCTCGGCGCTGACTGCGTATGGTGAAACCCTGGATAAAATGTTGGATGAATGGGAAGTCTCAGACCGTCGTCGTATCTTGCGCGAACGGTTGCAGGAAGCCGATGGCATTCATCCCGACGAAGTGATTATGAGTCCGACACAAGCGCGTCAGAAAGGCTTAACCAGTACGGTGACTTTCCTCAAAGGAAATCTCGCACCCGAAGGCGCAGTGGTCAAAAGCACTGCGATTGCCAGTTCGATGATTGGCGCAGATGGCGCGTATCGCCTGACCGGGCCAGCAAGAGTTTTCACGAGCGAACGCGCTACGATAGCGGCGATTAAAAGCAAAGGCGAAGACGCCATCAAAGCCGGAGAAATTATTTTGCTGATTTGTCGTGGGCCGTTAGGGACGGGGATGGAAGAGGTATATCAAATCACTTCGGCGCTGAAATATATGCCATATGCAAATTCAGTTGCGCTCATTACTGACGCCAGGTTTTCCGGCGTTTCGACAGGCCCCTGCATCGGTCACGTCGGCCCCGAAGCGCTCGCCGGAGGCCCTATCGGGAAAATTCAGGACGGCGATTTGATTCGTGTAATTATTGATACTGTGAAGCTTGAAGGCTCAATTGATTTCGTGAAGCTGGAAGCTGATGGAACGCATACTCCAAATGATGTTGAGCTTGCGTCACGAACATTCCGTGATGACCTTGCGGCTGATCCTGAATTGCCTGCGGAAACGCGGCTCTGGGCTGCGTTGCAACACGCAAGTGGCGGCGCGTGGCGCGGTTCGGTTTATGATGTTGAGCGGATTTTAAAAGTTTTGAAGGCTGGTACAGAAGCTTTGAAGTAAGAAGGAATTTTCTTCAACAGCTCAGCTTGGGCTTTAGGCCTGTCACCAATTCGTAGGCACAATATGAAAATAGAATTTCAAGGAGAGTTCAAATCGACGTTGTTGCATAAATGCCGAGTCCTTGCCGGAAAGAGTTTCTTTCATCCGGCGACCTTGTAACTGTCGGGCATGCCGAGGTGGGTCATCCGAT
>JAYSTY010000449.1:0-5478 GCA_043719385.1 Blastocatellia bacterium
TATATGGTGCGCGAGCATTTCCTCCTGATCTTCATCGCCGGGGGAATCGTTGGCTGGACGCACGAATGCGCGCACGGGTTAACGTGCAAAGCCTTTGGCGGACGAGCCACCGAAATTGGCGTGCTGCTGGTTTACGGCATCGTGCCGGGAGAATACTGCACCCTCACGGGTATCCATCTGATCCCGCAGCGGAGCCGACGGTTGTGGGTGATCGCGGCGGGCGTTTATTGGCAGTTGATGGTGTGTGCCTTCAGTTTGCTGGCGTGGTTTTTATTGGCGCCGCATACGCTGCTATCTGACACGGCGTTCGTCTTTGCGCTGGCCAGCGGGCTGGATGTTTTCTTTAACGCCAACCCGCTGCTCAAACTCGACGGCTACTATTTTCTGAGCCAGTGGTTGCGGCTGCCGAATTTGATGGATCGGTCGCGGGCATACTGGCGCGGCGTGTTGCGGCGCATTCTGTTTGGCGAGGTGAACCGGGAAGCGGCGCGCTACGACCGGCGCGAGCGGGTGATTTATCTGGTCTTCGGGCTGCTGTCATTCACGTACAACATCGCGTTTGCCTCGCTCATCGTGGTCTACGTCGGCGACTGGCTGATGGACAGGTTTTACCTGCTGGGATTCGTGTTGGCGCTGGCCCTCGCACTGATCTTTGTGCGGCGACCGATCAAGCAGATGTTCGACAAACTTCAGTTTGTCGCGGGCTTCATTAGCGCACGCATTCGGGAACTACGACAAACTGAAGTTTGTCGGACATCTTCGGAGAAGCACAAAATGGCTGACAACAATCAAACAACTACCGGCAACAAAAATTCAAAGCCGCCGTTTTGGCGTCGCCGCTTGATTCCGCTTTCAATCGCGCTGCTCATCGTCGTGGTGTTGCTGCTGCCGTGGAGCGCGTCGGTCGGCAATTACGGCTTGCTGGTTGCGCTGCCCGACCGCGAGGCGATCATCCGCGCGCCCGAAGCCGCCACGCTGGTGCAATTGAGCGTCAAGCCAGGCGATCAACTGACCAGCGGCGCGGTCATCGGCAAGCTGGGCAATCTGAGCAGATCACCGCAGTGCAAACCGACCTGGCGCGCGTGCAGGCCGATTATGACCGACTGCTGGGCGAACTGCGCGTGCACGGCGAAACGGCCTTACGTGCCGAGGTCGCCCAGCAGCAGCGCCAGCGCGACTTTGCTGAAATTGACGCCGAGCAGCGCCAAATCCGCTCTCACGAATTGCCGCAGCCGAGCGGCCTGCGCGTCATCGCGATCTCAAACAACCAGTTCGCCGATGAGCGTCAGACGGCCTATCCCGCCGCACTGGCCGCGTTGCAAGCCGAAGCCGAAGCACAACGCGCGCAACTCAACGAAGCGGCGGCGCAACGCGACCGGCTGCGTACATTGCAGGCGCAGGGACTCATTCCCCGCAGCGAGCTTGACGCGCAGGAAGCGCGCGCCGCCACACTGGCCGCCGCCTACGACGCCGGGCGCCAACGTTTGGGCGCGGCTTTGATCGAACATCGCCGCCGCCACGCAGGCACGGCGACCGAATTGCGGCTGGCCGAAACCGACACGGGCGCGGAACGATTGAATATTGAAAAGCTCAGCCGCGAATTGCGTAGCCAGCGCGAATTACTGACGACGCTCGAAACGCGCCGCGCGGTGCTCACCCGCAAACGCGCGCAATTCGATTTGACGACGCCGCGCGCGGGCTGGGTTTTTGGTGAAGAGCTGTCGCGCCTGACAGGTCAGTTCTTTCAGAAGGGCGCGGAGATTTGCCGCGTCGCCGACACACGCCAGTTGTTGCTGCGCGTCAACGTGCCGGAGCGCGAAATCGGCGATGTGCGCACGGGCGCTGCCGTCAGGCTGAAGATGCGCGCCTACCCCGACCGCATCTTTCGCGGCGTGGTCTCGAAGATCGGCGGCGAAAGCGAGAGCGACCCGCAAGGCCAGACGGCCTACCGCGTCGAGCTGACGATTGAAAATGGCGAAGGAATGTTGCGTCCGGGGATGACCGCGTTCGCGCGCATAGATTTCGACCGGCAGATGATCGGGCGCATCCTGCTGCACAAACTCAGACAAGCGCTGCGGCCTGAATTATGGATGCTGTGAGACGCTCAGCCAAAGCTTTACTCAAGTGGCACTCCGCCGTATCCGTCTTACGCGGGAAATATGGCACGTAGTAGCGAATTCAGTCGCTTGCGCTGGGGAGCAATAAATTTGCTCCTACGTGCTACGCCGTACTTCAATGCCATTGCGCTGAACCGCTCCCGGTAAATGGATTTTGGGTTAGCGATCTCCTGATTTCCTTACAAAACGGGCAGTAATAATCCACGACTGGACAACTCCACCAAATTCGCCAGATTGCGCACAAACAGTTGGCGCGGCAATTCGATCTTGCGCAGGTGCCACAACACTTCCGCATTGTTCCAACCGGTGTCTCTGGCTTTGCTCACATTCCAGATCGCAATCACGTCGTCCACACGACCCAGGCTTTGATCAATCTCACCGATGAGGCCCGTCGCCAGAAACGATTTGACTTCGTCTTGCACTGTTGCGAGCAGTGGATTCACGCGCTCGAAATCTCGATGCTGCGGCGAATTGTTCGCAGGTTCGATACTAAACTCCGTGCAAGTTTTTACGACCGCCAACGGCAAATCGTGATTGATATGCGCGTTCATTCCGGCGAGCGCAAATTGAATTGGTGCAATGTGTGGGCGTTGCCGTGCTTGCAGCAGCGGACGCCACGCGCGCGATGTGGCATCAGGATTACGCTGCCACGCGACAATTGCCTCGAAATAAAGCTGCGCAAAGACGACATCCAGCCGCGCCAGCCACGCCGCGTCTTCCCAGTTTGGCGGCACGTTCTGCACGCTTTCCGTGACTTTCAGGTAGAGCAAATTGAACCACTTCAAGCCATCGTGATTGCCGAGCGCCCGATCCAATTGCCGCATCACGTTGATAACATCAGCAATGTTCGAAATCGGCTGCGCTGAAATGATTTGCGCCAGTGTTGCGTCAGTTGCAGAGAGGTTTTTCATACTAGCTTTGCCGGGAGAGGTTGATTATCGTCAGCCCTTGATTTAAGAATTGCTCGTGCGCTTTCTTTCACGCAAGGCGCACACTTTATCAGCTACGAAGGGACGAAAACAATGTTTCGACAGACAATATTTATTGCTACTTTGCTGACACTGTTGCGGTTGCCGACGCCGCAGATCACTGGAAATGCCTACGATCCATCGCGTGATTAATCGTACAGGCAAGAAAAGGCAAAGTAACACGTAAACTTTGCCTTTATTTTGTAACGACGCACGCGAAACTGAGCGGTCATACCCTTGAGACGAAGCCGGACGCACGCTTGCTATGCGAGCTTTACGGCAAGGGCGGACGAAAAAACACGATGCCGCGTTTATGGCGGCATTCATTTCACATTTGACAATACCGCCAGACAATCTGCCGGACGCAATGTTGCCAACCAGGTGTTTCTGAATTTTATGCGACTGCGCTGCTGTGTCTGTTTCGCTCGGTTTATTGCAATAATCAGGAAGGTTATTTATTGTTGAATCCGTAGTTGATTCAACAATAAATAACTTATAGGAAAGAGGCAGCTTGCTATAAAACAGACTCTTCTTGAACGAATAAATATCGTTGCAATCCGAAGCAGTCGAACTGAAATTTGTTGGACACCGGAAAATCTAATTTACAGTGTATTTAGCAAAATTCGGTCGCGTTGAAGAAATAGCTCAATTCGATTTTTGCATTTTCTTCGGAGTCGGAACCGTGCGAAGCGTTCTCTCCCATACTGGTTCCGAAATCGCCGCGAATCGTTCCTTTGGGAGCTTTGGTCGCATCGGTCGGCCCCATCAAATCGCGCCAGGCCTGCATCGCGTTTTCTTTTTCCAGTCCCATCACGACGCAGGGGCCGCTGGTCATAAATTCAACCAGTTCGCCAAAAAACGGACGATCCTTGTGAACAGCGTAAAAGCCTTCGGCCACACTTTTGGTCATGTGCATCATTTTCAGGGCGCGAATTTTAAAGCCGTTGTCGTTGATGCACTGAATAATATTGCCAGTATTGCCAGCCTTCACTGCATCAGGTTTGATAATTGCGAACGTCATGCTCATTGAATTTAAAGTCTCCTTAATTAATTGATCCTGGGGCTTTGGGCTTGGGTCTTTGATTTCTAGCGAGAGGAATTTGGTTTCCGCAAAAACCTCAGCTTTCCAACATAAACCAAAGACCAAAAAACAAAGACCAAAGTCCTAACGTAAAATAAAAACCTCGCATCGGTTGATACGAGGCTCAAAATGTTGCCCACTTAAAAATTATTAATGGGCAGAAATTCGTGACCAAGAGCGAGCTACTGTTGATGCTCAGGATGCGTACATCCCTTGAACTCTTTCAGATAAGTATTGCCTTTATATTTCAGTTCGTCGTGAATACCAATCTTGGAAGTGTAATAACCGTCAATCGTCATGTTCTTGACTGATTTGAAAAATTTCTCTTCCATCGTCACAGGCTTCATTTCGTTTTTGCTGATCTCGGTCAACACCGCGATTTGCTGATCTTTTGCCGCTTTGACGAATGAGCCACCCGCTTTTTTGTCCATCGCTGCCAATCCATCGCGCCAGAATTTCTTTTGCTCGGCAGGCGATTCGCTAATCATCAGATCAATGAAAGCGGGGACTTCAGCCGCCTTCGCGCCACCTGAACGTTCGTCCGCCGGAATAATCAATTCGGAGATTTCGCCAATTGCCAGCATTTCTGTGGCAGTAAAATATTTGGGTGCGCCAGCCTTCACCGGAGCGGTTTTCGCCGCTGTGTGATCGTGTTGATGTTCGTGTTCATCAGCCAACACGCGTTGCCCCAAAATCGGCAGGCTGGCGCCGACGCCAATTCCCGTAGCGATTCCTTTCAAGGCTTCACGACGATTGATACCATTTTTTTCTTCTGACATTTTTCACCTCGTAAGTTGGAATGAGAGATTCTCTGCAAGACGCTCTAATTATTGACTGCCCTCCGTAAAAGTCAAGCCACGCTTCACGCTTTAGGATTTTCGCACTGACAAGCGATCATCAGGCAAAAAATTCTGCGACCGGTTGGAAGTTGACATACTTTGTCCCTGAAGCATTTTCGACGTAATGAAAGGCACGTCCCGAAGGAGTATTCTGGACAGATTTTGTCCAGTCAATGCCGAGCGCAGAATAAATTGTACAGGCAATATCTTCCATATAAATTGGACGTTTTGCGCTCCAACCAAAATCCGTAATCGTTCCGCCCGCGTCATCCGTTTTGCCCATCACTTTGCCGCGCTGAATTCCGCCGCCAGCCATCATCCCACAATTCACCTGCATGTAATGTTCACGACCTTTGCGGGTTTCGCTAATGGCTCCAGGAGTGCGTCCAAATTCGCTCATACAAATAATCAGCGTCTCGTCGAGCAGCGTTTTTCCCGGCGTATATTTCGACGGAATGCTATCCATATCTTTC
>JAYSTY010000450.1:0-13216 GCA_043719385.1 Blastocatellia bacterium
CCAAAAACTTTCATGAAATCCCCGCACTAATTTCAAGCCATCACGCAAACCAGCCCAACGATCTATCTTTTCATTTTTAATCAAACCTTCTGTCAGCCATGCTGCGATTTGCAAATCTTTGGTTTTCTTCAGCAAGGCATCCGTCGAAAGCTGAATAACTTTGGGCCATTCGGCAACTTTCAACTCACGTGACCACGCCCCCTGACTCAACACTTCATCTTCCCGACGCGCCTCTTTTATTTGATCGTAAGTGCCCTGATAGCGGAGGTTTTCACCACATGGATTATCACCCTCAATCGGTGCGAGTAAGGATTCAAGCTCAATCACCGGTGGCACGGAATTTGTTTCGGACATCAATCTCTCCAGTTAATTTATTGCTGCCTGCTCAACAGCATCAGTCTCATCTGAATCTGTCTCAATATCAGTTTCATCTACGTCAAATTCCAGGGTGGTCACATCCAGGATGGCCTTATCCTCATCGCCGAGCATCAATAATCTCACCCCGAAACCACGTCCTAAATCTTCGCGCAATGTCTGCCACTCCGTTAATCTTCCCAGCCTGACCTGGTCATTAGTGTTTTCGCTGGAACCTGCATACAGCGCCAGCAAAAAAACTTCGCCCATCGAACCATTCAGCGATTCAATCCGCGCCTGTGGATAAATCAGGTCACGAAGTTGTGTGGGTTTGGCAATTTCCAAACTGCGGAGTTGCTCAAATGGAATCCACGTGTACTGATCTTTAATGGCGACCTCTAAAACCGAGCCAACAAAATCATCAGCGTCGCGTAAGTCATAAAATTCCGTGCCATCACAGCGCCCGGAAAGCGCCGGACGACCATCTTCAGCCGTATCCAGCAACACCCGCGCCTCTTCATAATTGCCCGCCCGAAATTGCGCAATGCCATCCAGCAGGAAATCAACATAAGCCGGCGGCTCTTCCAGAAAATGTGGTTGCAAGCCACTGGCCCACAAGGCGCGGCGATCACGCTCAGCCTGGAGGCAGTTGCGATACGCCATGACTCCGGCTTCGGCCTGGACGCTTTGGGTCGCAATGACATCAAGCTGTTTGCCAGCCCGCTCCAATTCTCCCGCAAAACAGAGCAGGCCAAACAGAAACGTGCGACTGGCGGTGTCGGTGGGGTGCGCTTTGACTTCGCTGATAAGCTGGTCAATCGCGGCCTTTAATTCTCCTCGCTCATATAATTCTTTTGCAGTAGGCATATTTTTTCTTTTCTGCACTCCCTTATTTAGTAAAGCGGATTTTCCCACTCAAAACTGTCATGACCCGGTAACTTTATAAGCTAATAATCGCAAAATATTTCGTCTGGATTATTTATAGTTTTCAGGCACGCGAAGTTTACTGAATTCGACGGCGAACGGATTATTGCCTGGCGCTTGCACCGTTGCCCCAATCCCACTCCAATCGAATTGCGTTTTCCCACCCGCGACCATTTTAAAGACTCCCCAGATGCCCGGATAATTAGCAACTTCCCGACCCTGCCCCGATGATGCTGAGGGTGCCGATACAGCAGGCGAAGGGGGCGCTGTTTGTCCAACCGTCAGCGCCTGTTCTTTGTCAGTAACCAAAACCTTGATTCCCGTTTCGGCAGTGGCAGAAGGCCAGGTGAGATTGAAGTTAGACATCGAGCCATCAGCCGCGAACTTCGTCCCATCAGCGGTGATGTCAACTTTCTTATTTTTCGGCGGAGTAACAACCAGCGAATAAGTAATCTTTGGTTGCTGGCTGCCACCGGGAAATAAGGCAGCCTGTAATTTAGCAACCTGATTCAAGTATCCAACCGCCGCTTCTGAAAACTCAGCAGGGGTTTTTGATTTCAGTTGTCCGGCTGTTCCCTCGACTTTATCGCTCAGGAATTTTTTGGTCAGACTGGCAAGTTCTCCGTCAACCGGATTAAAAATCCCAACGAATTCAATGATCTGAACATCGGTGTTGTTATTACTGAACGGAAAACGGCTTTCCAGTTTGCGGACATTGGCGACCAGATTTTTCCAGGCATCATCCAGGTTTTTTGCGTCTCCGCCCTTTTGACCAGCGCCGATAATATCAATCGGTTTCCCTAAAAATTCAGCGGCGGCTTTGCTGCCCGGAGAAGTGTCAAGCGGCTTGAGCAAATCGCGTGTATCACCAACTGATTTTTCAAAATCTTTATTTTCCTTGAGCGCGGTCGCAACTTCATTCCAACTGTTGCCTGGCGCCGAACGTAATTTATCGCGGACTTCGCCCAGCTTGCTCAGATAACGGGCAATTGATTCAGTCGCCGAAAATTTAATCAGTGGCGAGAAGGCGCTTTCAATTTTTTGATCTCGAATTCCCGTCTTACTGGCCAGAATTCCTTTGAGCCACGCCAGAACTCCGCTATCTTTTGGCGGTTCAGAAAGATTGGTTTCATTCGACACGTAAGCGACGATTTTTTTCAGCGGAGAATTTTCCTGTGACAAAGTACCCAGCGCTTCGACCGCGTTGGCTTTGTTAGTAAATTTCCGCATCCCAATGCCCTTCAGAAATTTTTCCCAGTGCGCGGCATAATCGCTGGAATAACGCGCCCGTAATTCGTCAATATTTACGCCCTGCGCCGAAGATTTTTCGCCCATTACCCAATCATCCTTGCCGCCTAAATCCTCCTTGACCGCAGCCATCGCATCGCCCGTCACATGCTTGTAATAAGCGCGTTTGGTAAAGGCGTAAGGAACCGGATGCGGGTCAGATTCTTCCAGGATTTCGCTGCCTTCCTGACCTTCTAAAACTTTGGCTAAATCAATTGATTCTCCCAGCTTATTGATGCGTCGCACGATGTCGTTATACACCCGTTTCGTAGCAGAATAATTTTTCAATTTCGCACGCGCACTGTTAACCCTGGTGGCGTCGGCGAGCGGGCGCGGGACGGTCGCGTCGTCATCTTCGTGTAAGGCAGCCTGCTCAGCATAAAACGCCAGATTTTCCATCCTGCCTCTTTCTGAGCGCGGCTCATCCCAAAACTTGCTCAACTTTTCTTCCAGTGATTTTGGGTCGGCGCGCTCCTGGCTTTCGAGCATCTTGTAAATTTGCAGCTTGCTGTAATATTCATCCAGTTGATCTTCATTGGAAGGGTTAACGGAGTCAAGTTCGCTTTCCAGTTTCGTAAGCGCGGGCGAGAGAAAACGTTGCGCCACAAAATCAAAATAAACCTGATGCATCTGGGCGCGAATTTTCCCACCGGAATAAAGCCCAAAGCGATGCAACAAAGAACCGAAAATATGATGATCAGTGTCATCAATCGCCGTCAGCGTTTCGCGCAGCTTATCAAGATCAGCCAGTTCTGCTTCAGTAGTCTTAATCGCTTTCTGACCCCGCCCGGCTTCGTAATGATCAAGTACCCGCTTGGCATGCGCCTGGGCCTGCGACAGAATGGCGTTATTATTGAAAAAGGAAATCACTGTCCCGCCAAACCATAACGCACAAGCCGCTGCCAAAGCTCCGACGGCAAGTTTCACTTTGGCTAATTTATTTGGTGCTGCTTTTTTCGATTGGAAGGAAGCGGCAATATCCTGATCGCGGAAAATTACCTGCTTAAATAAATCTTCGCTAAAGGTGCCGGTGCCATTGATTCGCCCATCGGTACCGAGATTATTGCTGGTGAAATAAAACCCGCGCAGGAGTGGTAATTCGCTAAAAGGATTGGGACGAAACAGCGCGAGCGTAAATAACCCCAGCTTGCGACGAGTTTCGGCGAAACGCAGCGGGAAGTTAAAAATTCCATGCTGTTCGCTGGCTGAAGTTGTCCCGCTGAGCCGCGTGATTCTGCGTCGCATTAGCGCATCAAGCAGATAATCAAACTCCACATCAAACAAGGCATGCGCTGTATTCGATTGTTCCAGTGGAATCGTCGCGCCCCAAACCTGGGATTGCTCATTGGGCGGAGCCGCCGCGAAAAATTCTTTAAAGCCGGGAATGGAATCCGAATGGGTAAAAACCAGATAAACGGGAAAACGAACGCCGGTGCTTTTCATAACCTCGTCAATTCTGGCGCGTAAAACCTGCGCCTGCTGCTCAATTTCAGCTTCATTTGCTGACAGAATATTCGCGGCATTCACCGTCAGTACAAAACCATCCAGCGCCCGATTTTTGCGGTACTTCTTAAGTGTCGCCAGCACACCGAGCCACTCATCGCGATCCTGCCCTTCGGTCAGATAACGTCCGGCGGTATCAACAATCACCGCATTATCCGTAACGCGCCAGTCACAATCGCGGGTTGCCCTGACCAGATTTTGATCGGCTCGGCGCTGACTGGACAAAGCATTAAAATTCAACCCGGCAGACAATGCGAGCGAGGTTTTACCACTATTTGGCGGGCCGGCCAGAAGGTACCAGGGGAGACTGTAAACCGGATCGCTGACTTCACGATTGCCCAGATTACCACTGCGTAAAAACTGCACGGCTTCTTCTGCCCCACGGGAAAGTTCTTCGTAATCACGTGAGGGAGCCAGGGAAGATGATGTTTTGGGAGCTTCCGTTGCGCCTGCGTTATCGGCTTTGGGGGTGCGGTTTTTAAGAAAATAGTTCGTTAAAATTCCAATCGGCCAACAGAGCAAAATTAAAGTGCAAATGATAATTTGAAGAATCCCAACTTCTTCAGGAATCAGCAGGGTCAGCAAAAGGGCGATTCCCGTGAGCGTGACCAGGGCGCAAATGATTATCAGCTTTTTCAGACTAAGTGCAGGCATCGTTTATTCCTTATCCAGTTCGGGGCAAGCCGGGTGAGGCTCCAGGCACAGCAAGCAAATAAAGCTTGCGAGTTAATAAAAGAAGGGCTTTCAATTCACCAATCCATCCGACGGCAAATACGATATGGGGGAGAGGGGCTGACTAAAAAAAATCTCTGCTTAAATTGAACGCTTCTCTCAGATAACAATCCCTGAGAGTTTTATTTTAACAGTAGTTGCTTAATGCCATTCGCATTACTCGTCAGCAAAAATTGAAAAAGCAGCCAGGCCAGCGCAACCACGCCTAACGAAGCAGCAACTACCAGCCTGACCCAGGCCGGCATTTCCGGGACTTTGCTTTCCTTTGGCGGTTGCGGTTGATCATTCAATTTCCAATGCGGAGAAAGAAGACTGGATTTCAAGCGCCCAACCCGCCGTAAATTCTCGGCAACATTATGCAATACCCCGGGAAGCTGGTCTTCCAGGTAAATATGATATTTTCCCTTGAAACCAAGCAGGAGACATAAGTAATAAACTTCCACGACATCGGCTTCCTGCTCAACATTTTTGAGGAGCGCTTCCAGGCGCTCAAAGAATTTTACGCCGGCAAACTGTTCTTTGAAATATTCAAGCTGCAACGGGTATCGTTCCCACTCATTTCTAACGGGAAACCCACCTGTCAGGACAGTCTCATCAACAAACGCAGCCAGGGCAAATTTAGCATTTTGAATTTGCGTTTCCTTGTAACCAAGTGGCGTCCCGCGTAATTCAAATTCCTTCAGCCAGTTATCCACCATCTGTCGCATTTCAGCCGAGGGAACCAGTTGGCCGGCACGAATTCTCATCACCATCTCCAAAACGGGAGTGGCAAGACCAACCAAATCTTTTTCCAAGGGTTGTTGACTAGCTCTCATCTGTGTCATTTGCAATCCGGCACTCGACATAAAATACTGCGCTAAGCGAGGTTACGGTTTGATCGCGTACATTTCAAGTTTGGCCCCTGGAAATTCATCCGGGACACCGTGAGGAACATAAATAGCGATTGTTTTTAAGCCAATAATCCGATCCCAGAACCGGGTTAGCGCCAGGTCCTGCGCATTACGATCCAAGCGAAAATAATGCATGCCAACCCGCGTTGGAATTGGTCCGGGCGGCGGTGAAGCATGTTTCAAAGTCACTCCCATCAGTGCATTGTTGATAACAGCATCAATGCCATCTCCATCTGCGAGTTTGAAGACTATCGGCACGCGAGAAATCAGGCGATCTTCCGGGATTTCGGCCCCGACACCCAGAATAAATTCCGCCGCTTTGAGTAATTGTTCGTCATTGACTTTGCCGACGTAAAGCGACTCACGGACTTTCTCTAACGGAATTGGCACACAGCGTTCCGGCACGCCGACATTGAGCAAATCCCGGATGTCAATTTCCAGTTGGCGAAAAGTCCCGTACAAATCCGTATGCTCATAACGAACGAGGTCTTTCGGATGCTTATCAACCGAAAATGTCATCAGCGAGCCAGCCAGTTGTACCAGTTCACGATACAAACGCTCCGGGTGAACAATCCTCGTCCTGAATAAGTGCGCCATTACCGGAATCGCGCCATTAATTGCATTCAGCATCCAAAAAACAGTCGTGTCGTCCGAAGTGAAATTTACCTGACCGGCGCCGCTCTGTCTGCGCCGATCACCCAAAGAGCGGCTTTTCGCAATCAGCAGCTCGACCAACTGACGTAAGAGATTTCCCAGCCAGGGAGAGGCTCCGACATGTAAAGCAGGCGGCACATAACGATCAGAAACCGTTAATTGTCCCGTGGTGGTTCGTTCCAGTTCTGCAACTTTAATCGCGCTATATCCATCGCGCAATTCATCGGCAAATAAAATTTTAAAATTTCCGCGCGCAAACGCGATTTGTTGTTCGTTATCTCCGGTCGTCTCATCAATCGAAACTCCCGCATCCTGAAGATAGCGAATATTTGAACTACCGGCGCCGCCGCTGGTCTGGTAATTTGCGGCTCCAACTCGCCGGGCCGGGACTGCCAGATAAACATCAAGCGTCGTGGTGGAAGCAGCAAAATGATCTTCGACCGGGCGCGGGTCAGGGGCCGGTCCCATTTGCGGCAGACTAACGGACAAGCCATCCGGCATCACTCCGCTACAGCTTAATATTTCGACAAACCCATTGGCAATCGCATCTCGATTGATTTGTAAATCCAGGAGTCCCCATTCGTAGGGAGTTAGAGAAGCTATCCGTGAATTCAGAAGGTCTTCGTGATAATTGTCAGCTTGCTGAAAGTGGTGGGGCGTGAGAAGCATTCCCTCGTTCCACACAACCCGGCGGTAACGGCTCATAAATAGTTTTTTCTAAAAAAAAGAGCAAATGAAAGTCCGACCACAAAAACGCAGGGGGCTGAAAACAACGCTAATCCGGGGAAATCAGCTTAAGTCGGGACTCGAAATTAAACCCACAGCTCTGTCTGGCTGTTAGATAATAAACATCCTGATCTTCTCAAAAATACTACATGATAAGACGGGCGGATTTTGTGCCAAGCACTGCTATTTGTCAATGATTCTTTTACTCTAACTGCTCCTAACCATAGTCAATCAGAAAGATATTGCGCATCATTGTTTACCGCTTCTTCCTTCCATTGCTTTCGCACGTAAATATCCGGCAATTTGGGCCGCCGTTGCCGGATGTTTGGCGTGGCTCCGTCCGGCAGCAATTTTCCCCAGCAGCGAGCCGTGCCGAGTGACGACTGATTGCGCATCCCAATGCACAAAAAAATAATTTTCTCCATATGGTTCTTCATCCGCCCGATCATTGGCAAAATGCAACTGTGGTTGAAAACGATGATCAGTTCTGGCTCTGGCGCTATCAAACCGATGCCCCTTCCCCAGCAGTCTGCCAATTTTTTCCAGCCACGAATTAACGGCAAAATCATGCTTTCGTAAAACCTGTAAGAACGTCTCACAATGATGGACGGTAAGTTCCAGATAAGAACTCTCAACTCCGATAATCATTGCAAGCTGCTGCCAGATTTCTGTTCTGGCTCCGATCTGCTCAATAAAATTCTGGATCGTCAGCAATTTATTTTCGGTCTGCAAAACGTCATCCGTAACGTAAATTAAATTATCGAAGATCCTGGCTGTCTGAGGATCGGCGGCGAGACGACTTTTGCGAGGATTGTTTATTTGCGACAGCTTCGGCGCCAATAACTGCTGCTCTGTTTTTGTGAGTCGTTCCCACAGCGGATTTATTTCTATGTTCAGTGGCTCAGCTTGCATGACTTACTCTATGTCAGTACCACCTGCGGTACTGACACCCGCAATCATGAATTGCGGCGCTAACAAAATCCAGAAAAAAAGCAGGAGCCATTGCTGACTCCTGCCTGCTGCGACTATTCAGTTTTTCTGCCGGGCTACAGTCGGTCACCGTATTTCCTGGCCTGTTCTTCACTAGCGCCTGAGACCCAGTCATCTCTGACAATCCGGCCACGAAAATCTTCCAGCAAGTGATCATAATGCTGGACATCTTCCTGCTTCCATTCAGCGATTTGCTGAAAGTAGTAAATGCCGTGGCTGTTGAGTAATTTTTCCAGCACTGGCCCGATGCCAAAAATCTTTTTCAGATCATCTTTCTCGTTATTGCTCGGTGGCATCGCCGAAGCGGCTGAAACTGTCGCCTTCGATTCTTTCACCTCACGCGCCATCATTTCCAGTTCGGTGGTGCGGGCACGAAGCCGGGCAATTTCATTATCTTTTTCGCGGACAGTTGCCGCATATCGGGTATCCCAGTCACCTAATTTCGCATCCCGCTCCTTAAGCTGATGACGAAGTGCTTCAAGCTCGGCCAGACGCGTTCGCAGACGAGCAATTTCCGCCTCTCGATCTGAAACCTGCGCCGGCAGTCCTTCGAGGCTTTTCACCTGCACCTGTAAGCGATTTAACGTTGTCCTGCTTTCCTCGACCTGCTTATTCAGTCCTTCAATTTCTCTTACTCCTAACCGCAATTGAGCAAGCTCGGCATCGCGATCTTTAATTTGTGCACCAAGTGGTTCAAGTTCTGACACACGAGCACGGAATCGTGCCAGTTCGGAATCTTTTTCACTGGTCAGTTTTTGTAGACCAGCATCAAGCTCTCTGATTCTTGCCTCGCGCACTGGCAATTGCGCAGTCAATCCTTCCAGTTCTTTATTTCGGGTCTGTAGTTTGTCAAGCTCGCCATTCCTGGATTTGATTAAATTCTCAAATTCACGAATTCTGGCTTCGCGGTTCTGGACTTCCAACGTCAACGGTTCAAGCTCACTAAGCTGTAAGCGCAATTTAGCAATCAGGGATTCACGCTCTCCGGCTTGTCCGGCAAGGCCTTCCAGCTCAACGATGCGTTTCTGTAAACTACCAATTTCGCTTTCGCTGCCTGTCGTTGATTTACGCAATTTATCATTCAGGTCTGCCACCTGATCATTGAGCGGTTCAAGCAAGGCAATCCGGCTAACCAGCCCGGTCAGATCAGCCTCTTTCCCGACCAGATTTTGTCGCAGCGTACCAATTTCTGCCTCAAAGGTATGATGTTTTTGCTGACTGTCGTCCAATGAAGCTTGCAGTTGCGCCACTCTGGTTTCACGCTCTGAAAGCTGCTGCGCCAATCCTGCACTTTCGCCGACCTGTTTCCGCAATTCCGAAATCTCGCTTTCACGCTCAGTGAGTTGCCCGGAAAGTGCTTCCAATTCGCCAATTTTTAAGCGCAGGCGTGCGAGTTCAGAGTCACGATCTTTCAACTGATTATTTGAATGCTCGCTTATCCCTTCAATTTCGGTCAGCCTCACCTGCAATGATTTTAGCTCGGAATCATTAGCAGCAAGTGCTTTTACAGAAGTTCCAAGTTTTGCCTGAAGTTCGGAAAGCTGTCCCTCATTGGATTTTAATTGCGCCGCGAGCGGTTCCAGTTCAGTCACCTTTTGTTTGAGCCTCGCAATTTCTCCGTCTTTGGATTTGGCAGCAACAGTTTGCGCCTCAAGTTCTTTGATCCGGGCTTTCAGTGCGGCGGCAGAGGATTCGTGTTCTTTGATTTGGGCGGTTAACGGCTCAAGGTTTTTAAGGCGGAATAAGGCCTTGGCTAATTCCTGTTCCTTCCCGGTAAAACCAGTCCGCATGGTCGCCAGTTCACTCTCCGCTTTTTGTGCGATTTTAGCTGCCCCCTCCGCCTCAGCAACCCTGACTCGTAACGATTCGGTTTCAGCTTTTGACGCAGCCAAAGCTTTTTCTAATTGAGTTTTAAGAGCAGCTTTTTCTTTATCAGTATCAGCCTTTAGTTCGTCCAACTCACTGACGCGATCATTCAAATCGGTCTCAATCGTTTTTTGTTTGGCTTCGAGTTCAGAAACCCATTTATCCCGCGTTTTGATGGTTTCAGCTAACGTCGCCATCTCACTTTGCAGGGAATTTACTTTCGCATTGGCAGAAGAAAGATCACCTCGCATGGAACCTAATTCCTGGTCTCGATGACGAAGCTTCCCTTCCCATTCTGTCACCAGTTCGGTCGAATTTGCTGACCCGAAGATCCGGCCCAACAACCAGCCAATTAAAGTTCCCAGTAATCCGGCAGCCACCAGACAAGGGAGAATTCTGAGTAGAAATATTGTCCAATCCATAATTATTTAGCCTCCTTCGTAACCGTAAATTCAATCCGACGATTTCGTTGCTGTCCATTTATTGTTGCGTTGTCAGCAATGGGGCTGGCTGAGCCATAACCTTTTGCCGTCAACCTCTCCGTGGCCACCCCGTGGCTGGACAGGTATTGTCGGCAAGCTGCAGCGCGTCTGCGACTAAGGTCAAGATTAGCGGTGGCATTCCCACGCGAATCTGTATACCCACCAACTTCAACCGGAACGCCCGGAACCTGACCCAGAACAACGACCATCTGATCCAGTACTTCTTTTCCTTTTGGCGTAATGACATCTTTGCCCGTATCGAATTCAACAATCTTACCCGCAATCATTTGATTGAGTTTGGTTTGGAAATCAGCGGCCTGAGCTTCAGTTACTTTTCCTTTAATGATCACCTTATCAATCACCTTAATATTTGCTCTGGCAGCATTCGTGGCAGCAGCAATTAATTTAGTTTTAGCTTCCTCATTATCAACCATTCCGCGTACGGTGACGCTGTCGCCCTCAACCGCAATGCCACCTTCGTTATTGGCTTTATTGCCAAATTGCATTAACCCCAGGGCAGCAGGGAACCAATTCGTATTGGGGAATCCGGTTCTGGCGCCGATCTTTAAATTGTCAGTAAACTTTCCGGCTCCATAAAGTTCCTTCGCCTGCGCCAGAACCTTATCTTTTGCAGCCTGATCGGGCAGCGTTCCATTTAACGTAACATTGCCATCAAAAAGCTTAGCCTCCAGCGTTGGTGCGGCTAAAGCACTTGCTGGCGCGACTGCCTCACTACTGCCTGCGCCCAACAACTCAGCACCATGCATGCGAAAACACATCAAGCAAAGCAACGCGAAAAGCGGTAAGCCAAACGCCAGGACGTTCGTACTGCTGAATGTTCCTTTACGAACCCTTTGGTAACCAAAATAAGCAAATAAACCCAGAACCACGATCCAGAATAATATGAAAAGAACTTCACTACTCATTCGATCTCCTCCTTAACCTGAGAGCAAAGAAATTCATTCCCTGCTCAAATTTTAAACAACAAAACCCGGACCACCTTAAGTCCTGGCAAAAATTGACCACTGTCGGCTATCGCAAAATATAGCCGCAACGTTTGATTAAATTAGTGTTATCAACAACCGCAAATTGGGAGGGTGTCTGCCATCTGCACTGAAATAAGTCAGAACAAAATAGAAAAGCAAAATAAAACTATCTTTTACTATCCAGGTACTCCGAACAAATTCCTAGTGGATGAAATCAATATAAACTTTATCTGATTGATCGCTTCAGTTAAATAAATTAATTCTCTTATCAAGGGATGCTTATGATGCAGACTTAGACTAGCATTGAAAATAAAATCCTGTCAATGACGCAAGGCAGGAAAATTGAATTAATAGCCGCATGCTTATTGGGTAAAATGCGATTAACAAGCTTAAAGATACTGTCTTTACCAGCTATGGAAGCATTTGCACATACCATTGAATAAGGGAATGTCCGTAAAATATGGCTAAGATCGCACTAATGCCCAAAGGTACACCAAATGGCAAACGTAATTTCATTCCCTCTTTGCTTCTTAATGCCGCAATTCCACCCACAATTGAGCCAAGTAAAGTTCCAAAGAAGATGACTAATAGTGCCACGTCCCAGCCGAGAAAAGCTCCGATTACTGCCATTAGCTTTATGTCCCCCAGCCCCATCCCTTCTATCCCGCGAAGATAGAAAAAAGCTGCTCGTAGTACCCAGACTACGCCACCACCAATGATGGCTCCGACGATAGACTGCAAAAGAGTGTATGACGCAACTACCGTAGCTGGTTGAATTCTTTGCCAAACAGCCAACCACCAAACGATTTGCGCAACCAATCCTAAAATCATGGTGAAGAAAATAACCTGACGGCGTTCCTTCTCCCATTTTTCATTGAGCTTTCTGTCTGCCTCAGTTTCTTCTTCTTCGGTAAATTCAAAGTACTTCCCAAACAAAACATTCTCAATGCGATCAACCAGCCACAGGGTTGGCACAGCGAGGGCAATGGCGACTAAGCCAAACCAGTAAGGAAAGTGTGATTCTGCAATTTGTGGAGGAAGCCAGCTTCGGATTGTAAGCCAGGGAAGATCGTTCCAGGCCATCCAAAAAGAAATTGCCGTCGTCGAAACAATCGCAAATAACAACGCGGGATAGGTAATTACATCCGGCAATAAAAAATGCTCGGCATCAATAAAAGTCAGCGCCACAATAAGCGCCACGAAAATTACCTGGGCGATGCTCAGCCACGTTAGTCCGTTTTGGTAAACGACCGCAAAGAACAATAGCCCAACCAGTAATTCGACTGCCGGATAGCGCCAGGAATACGTTTCCTGACAAAATCTGCATCTGCCGCGCAGAATCACATAACTTAACACTGGGATGTTGTCATACGGTTTGACAGGCTTCCCGCATGACCCGCAATGCGACGCCGGGAAAGCGATGGATTCGCCCTGCGGGACACGATAAATCACGACATTCAAAAAGCTGCCGACGATTAACCCGAAAACGGAAGCGATTGAAGCTTGCAGGATGAGCGGTAATTCTTGTAATGGAAACATTGGTCAGGATCGGAAAATAACGTCTGGATTTAATAATGGAAGGGGCATGAATTCTCATTACACCTGTTAATAGCAAAAACTGTCAAGCATAATTATTGGCATGAAGATTCTTCAGGTTTGTTCGGCGCAAACGCTGGGCGGTGGCGAACAACATGTGATTGATTTAACTCGCGCATTGATTGAACGCGGTCACGAGCTTCATCTGGCTGTCAGGCGAAACAATTCGTTATGCCAGGTATTACTTGATTTTCCGATTGAGTGGCATGAGTTACCGCTCAGAAAT
>JAYSTY010000046.1:0-10366 GCA_043719385.1 Blastocatellia bacterium
GTTATCGGTGCTGGTGTCGGGGCAATGGCGGGCGTCCTGATGACAAAAGGCAATGATTTAAAACTGGATCAGGGTACGATTTTGCGAATTCGCTTTGAAAAACAACTGAGCTTGCCCGCGTTTGAAGAAGACCGACGTGGAGCGCGGCGAATAGAAAATAATTAAGAAGAAGGCGACCCCCAAAATATAATGCGCGTAGCAATTGATGCGATCCCACTCGCGGCCAACAAAACCGGCGTGGGACATTACACGGATGCGTTAACCGAATGGTTAGCGCGAACTCACCACGACCATCAGTATGAATTAATTTCTCCCTTCGATTTTGAATTCATTCCCAATCAGGAAACTCATCCAAATTTGAGCAAGCGCTTTACTCCGGTCAGTCCGATGTTTCGGAAATGGTGGCTGGTCGGCCTGCCAGCTTTGCTAAAAATTTCCCCTGTGGATGTTTTTCACGGGACGAATTACTGCATCCCGGTTTTCACTGCCTGCCCGACGGTCGTCACGATTCACGATTTATCGCTTTATTCACAGGCGACAACGCACGAGCAAAATAATGTTGATCGTGGTAAGCGACGAATTCCGATCATGGCGCGTCGCGCCACCATGATTATTGCGCCGAGCGAAGCGACCAAGCTGGAAATCATCAAGCATCTCAAAATCAAGGCTGAAAAAATCCAGGTAATTTACGAGGCGGCACGACCCAAAATGCAACCGTTACGCCCTTCAGAATGTGAACCGATTTTGCAAAAATACGGCATTCAGGGCAAGTATTTGCTGTATACGGGAACGATTGAGCCAAGAAAAAATTTGCTCAAATTGCTGCAGGCTTATCATGAAATTTTACGCACGACGGATCATCAACCGCAACTGGTGTTGTGCGGCGGGCGCGGCTGGATGGAAGACGAAGTGTTTGAACTGGTCGCCGAATTGAAATTGCAGCGCCAGGTGAAATTTACTGGTTATGTCCCCGATGAGGATTTGCCCGCTCTATATTCAGCGGCGGAAGTTTTTATTTATCCTTCGCTCTATGAAGGCTTCGGCTTGCCGCCGCTGGAGGCGATGGCCTGTGGCACTGCCGTGATTACCAGTAACTCGTCAAGTTTGCCGGAAGTTGTGGCAGATGCCGGGATTCAGGTTGATCCGCTCAAAGTGACTGAACTCACGGAAGCCATTGTCAGTTTGCTGAATGATTCTAAAAAATTACGTCATTACGAACAAGCCGGCTTGAAACGCGCCAAAATATTTTCGTGGGAACGTGCGGCGCACGAAACCCAGGCAGTGTACGATACAGTTTTTCAAGCCTGGCTAAGGAAAAAGGGAAAATAAATTTCTATGAACCCGATCAGTCTATTTATTCGAAACTTACGCCAGCAATTTAGTCTGGATTTGGATCAGGTTACGCATGCGCTGGGCGAACGGCATGACCGCACCGAAGCGCGACTGGACCTGGCTGAGCCTCGCCTTGATGCCAGCGAGCTTCGCCTGGACGGAGTCGAGGCGCGGGCTGACGAAGCAGAAAAAAGAGTAGATACCGCCATTGATAAGGCTGATTTGCTGGAACAGGAACTGACGCGCATTAGGCAATTGATCGAGCAGCGCATAGATGAATTTGAACAGCGCATTGATGTTCGGTTAGAGGAATATCAAGTCGTCATTGATAAGCGGGTGGATGAGCGATTTACTACTTTTGAGAAATTATCTGATGGGCGTTTAGGCAGTATGGAAATTCGCCTTGATCTGGTGGAAACCAAAATTGATGAACGCCTTGCCACATTGACGCAAAGTGTAAATCAGCGAGCGGCAGAGCTTGAGCTTTCATTAGACGAGCGCCTTGTTGATTTTGATGTGGCAGTTGATGAGCGCATGACGAACTACGAAACTGCCGTTGATGAACGCATGACGAGTTACGAAACTGCTGTAGATAATCGCTTCGAGCAATACAGCGCTGCGATTGATGAAAGAGTTGATGAACGCTCGCAGCAGGTGGAAATCCACAATGATGAACAGGCGGCACTCCTGGCGGCTTCCATCAATCAATCGTTTGAGCAGCGCACCAGAGCTTTGGATGTCCGTGCCGATGATCGTTTCAGCCAGCTTGATCGCAATCTTGATCAGCGCGTTTCCGCGTTTGAAAAGGGCATTGATAATCGGCTCTTCGCCCGTGAAAAATTTGTTGATGATCGCCTCGTGGTGATCCGCGATGACATTGTAGCGCGGACAGATTTATTGCTTCAGCATTCCGAACAGCGCATGGATCAATTGCGCCGGGCCATGCGGATCGTGCTGGAAACCAATGATAATTCCGGCGCAGATGTAAATCTCAGGCTTCAGAAATTCGATCAGCTAAAAAAATCACGCGGCGCTCTGGAAGATATTTCCGCCCGCGTGACGCAACAAATTGGCGAGCGACCGGAACAGGCGAAAGCGATTTATCATGAAATTCTGGACTGGAAAAAAGAAGCCGTTGAGAGCCTGAAAAAATTCTCGCCTGATGAACAGGAAGTGGTTGATTACATCATGAGTTATGTGGATCACTCCGATCCCAAACATGAATCGTATGTGCAAACGCATATGCGCCGCTTTGTCGAAACCCTGAACCGGATTCCACCACCACAAAAATCCACGGCGAAATTATTGGAACTGGGCAGTTGTTTTTTCTTCACGCCGGCGATCAATAAATTTTGTGGCTATCACGACATTAGTTGTGCCGACTGGTCGGAAGGCGCAAAACCTGGCGTCGAACAACGTGTCGTCAAACAGCTTGTCGGTTCCGAAACGCATACGTTTGAAACCCGCACATTTAATGCGGAGCGCGATCAATTTCCCTACCCTGACAATAGTTTTCAAATCGTGTTGTCCTGTGAAATGCTGGAACACCTGAGCCGCGATCCGATGCACATGTTTTGGGAATGTAATCGAATTCTGGAACAGGATGGATTGCTGTTACTCAGCACACCGAATATTGTCAGCGCTCGTTCACTCGAAGCGCAACTGACTTCTTACCCGCCTTATCTCTGGTTGCAATACAATCTCAAAGACGCTGCCCAGCAGCATTATCACGAACATGCTCCCGAAACCATTCAGACTTTTCTGGCCGCCAGTGGATTTTCAATTGTTGAATTGGAAACCGCCGATGTCTGGGCTAAATCAAATCCGGCAATTATCGAATTATTGAAAAAGCTGGAATTTTCTCCTCGCCTGCGCGGCGATAATATTTTCGTTTTGGCGCGCAAAACAGGAGTTCCGACCGAGCGCTATCCGGCGACAATGTATGTGCAGGCCGAGCCGGAACCGAAAAAAATCGAAACGCCAAAACAAGAAATGAATAGCAATACCTCGTCGGGGAAGAAGAGAAAATAAGCTTTACCTTACTCAACGTGCATTCGTCACCTGCGTTTCAGCCTAATTATTTTGTAATGTGCCGCCTTGCGCAAAAATAACTTGCAACTATTTTGCGCGTTCCTGCCTCTCAACAGAACCAAATTTGAAAAACGAACGTATTTTTCATTAGCAAGCAACTTGATTGAGACAATTTGGAAATATCCTGACCTTGCTTCGGGATTACGTTAGTGAAAGAGAGGTAATGTTTATGCCAATCGCAGGAATGATAATTTGCAGTTTGTTTTTACTCGCTGTCTGGGGTTCAGAAATTCAAGCCAAAGTGCAGCGTGTAGTGATTCGTCAAAAGGGCCGGGCTACCAAATAAACTTAGTTTAATAGCCCGCCCGACCCCCTTCCGTTAATTACCCCTTCAAGAACCAGATCAGTATTCGGCAAACATTTTGTTTCGCCTCGTCTTTTGTGCTACATATCAGACGTTGAGATCGCTCAAACCTGAGCTTCTTAACATCTGTAACATTCAGCAAAAAATTTGCGGAGAGAAAAATTATGTTTCGCTTCGATGCCGAAAAGAAAGTTCAACTTTGCGACGGTTTCAATCGTCGTGATTTCCTGCACGCCGGAGCCTTGTCAACGCTGGGCTTTGGTCTGACTGACTTATTCCAACTTCAGGCTCAGGGCGCAGTCAGCACTGCCGAAGACAAAAATTGTATTATGCTGATGCTTGTCGGTGCGCCCAGCCAGCTTGATACGTGGGATATGAAGCCCAACGCTCCCGCCGAAATTCGCGGCCCATACAAAACCATCAAGACCAATGTTCCCGGTATTGAAGTCAGTGAAATCTTTCCGCGCATGGCGCAGAATGCTGACAAATTCGCCTTCGTGCGTTCGATGTATCACACCGCCGCCGCCGTCCACGACACCGGGCATCAGATGATGCAAACCGGACGACTTTTCCAAAATGGCATCGAACATCCGCACGTCGGTTGTGTGCTGAGCAAATTGCGCGGCGGGCGTGGTGACGCTCCGGCGCATGTGTTGTTGCCGCGCCCGATTGGTAACACGGGTGGAAACATGCCGCACGGTCAAAGCGCAGGATTTCTCGGCAAAGCTTTCGATCCGTTTGTACTGAACGCCGATCCATCAATGCCGGATTTCAAAGTCCCGGATATGCTGCCGCCAAATTATATCTCGGCCATGCGCACTGATAATCGTCGCAAGTTGCGCGAAATGGTTGATGGTTCGGTCAAAGGATTTGAAACGAGTCAGGATGCAAAATTGATGGATGACAATTTTCATCAGGCCTACACGCTGATGTCTTCGGCAAAGATGCGCGAGGCGTTTGATTTGACGAAAGAATCCGACGCGATGAAGGATCGTTACGGGCGCAATCGTTTCGGGATGAGTTGCCTGCTGGCACGTCGCATGATCGAACGCGGAGTTCGGTTTGTGACGGCGAATATGTTTGAAACGGTCTTCAATGAAATCACCTGGGACATTCACGGCTCCGCGCCGTTCAGCCCCATTCAATGTTACAAAGAGCAGGTGGGGCCAGCCTTTGATAATGCTTACGCTTCGTTGCTCGAAGATTTGCATGACCGTGGTTTGCTGAAAAATACGATGGTCGTGGCGATGGGAGAATTCGGGCGCACACCGAAAATTAATCCGGCTGGTGGACGCGATCACTGGCCGACGTGCTGGACGGTAGTTTTCGCTGGTGGCGGAGTCAAAGGCGGTAACATCGTTGGTGCTTCAGATGAAATCGGAGGAGCGCCAAAGGATCGTCCCACGACTCCGGCAGAAGTCGCCGCAACTGTCTTCAAGGGACTGGGCATTGACCTCGAAACAGAATTGCCCGGCTTGCAGGGCAGGCCAATTCGCGTTGTCGAGCAGGGCGTGAATGCAATTAATGAATTGTTTTAGCGAACACAAATTATAGTCATAGCTGGAGAATAATTTCCTGATGAAAATTGCGATTGGTTCCGATCACGCCGGATTCAAATACAAAGAAAGAATCAAACAATATCTCCTGAACTTAGGTCATGAGGTCGAGGATTTTGGCACTCATTCGGAAGAGCCGGTGGATTATCCTGTCTTTATTCGTCCGGTTGCGCTGGCGGTGGCAAGGGGAGAAGCAGAACGCGGTATTGTGCTGGGAGGCTCTGGTAACGGCGAAGCAATAACCGCCAACCGCATCAAAGGGATTCGCTGTGCTTTGTGCTGGAATGTGGAGACGGCTCGCCTGGCGCGGCAGCACAATGACGCAAATGTGATTGCTCTGGGAGAGCGGATGATAACTGAGGAAGTAGCTTTGCAAATTGTGCAAATCTGGCTTACTACCTCATTTGAAGGCGGGCGTCACCTGCGGCGTATTCAACAGCTTGATTTGGACGAGTAGCCTGACCCCTGACTACTGAACACTGCTCACTGACTAAAATTTTCCTGTCTTGCCACGCAACGGTTTTGGGTCAGTGGTCAGTTAATCCGCACATCCTCCAACACCACATTTTTATTATCAAAATCGGTCAACCTGCCGCGCGATCCTGCGCCATAATAATCATACTTAAACCTTGCTGATCAGGCCTCTTCGCAAGTTTTATCGAAAAGGCGATTATGATTATGAGCTTACTTAAAAAATCTGTGCTGGCCAGTTTTGTCGTCCAGGCTGCTCTGGTTCTGAGTGGATTAATTCTTTATTGTCTGCCATATCAGGCGGGGCAGAATTTTGTGTGGATGCTTTTCCCCTTCGTTGTCGGCGTCCCGCTTACTTCAGGATCATTGCTCTCTGGCTTGTCATTTGCGCAAGGCTTACCGTTAATGATCGCCCTGATGCTGCTCACAAATTTCACGGTCTATACCGCGATTTTCTACACGGGGTTGACGCTCCGCCATAAATTCAGGAATGGCGCAAATTATATGGGAGTACGTGTGGGATAGCTTATATCGGAATAAAATTCACGAATGGAATCCCACTAAGCTACTACAAATAATTGAAATTTGGCCTCTTTTAGCGCTGAAACCTGCGTATTATTTCAGCCGTGGTTTTTAGTCACCGACGATTTGTTCGCTGTACAACTCAAACCACTGTAGACCTGCCCCGCTGATAACATTCTTTAAAACTTCACTTTGGAGAAAAAATGAAAAAATTAATTTTGGTTGGGTTCTTTCTATCCTTTTTGACTGTAACGATTTCCGCACAGGAGCTGCAGGCTTTATTTGATCAAAGCGTAAAGCAGTATAACAGTCAGGATTATCAGGCAGCTCTCCTGGGGCTTAAAAGCGCTAATGCAAAGAATCCAAAGATTTTCCAGGTACATTTTTACCTCGGACTTTGTTATTACAATTTGAGTAACTATCAGGAAGCAATTAACGAACTACAGGAAACTATTCGCCTCAAACCTGACCTTGCGCTTGCATACACTAATCTTGGCAACGCTTATGATCGGATGGGCAAATATGACGACGCCGTTATTACTTACGAAAAAGCAATGTCACTTGATCCGAAAAGCGGTCTCGCCAATATTGAATTAGGAGTTGCTCATTACAACCATAAGAACTACCTTAAAGCCATCCAGGTTTTGAAAGAAGCGGTACAATTAAACCCTGGCTCCTTTCAGGCATTTAAAGCACTTGGATTAGCCTGCTATAACCAAAAAATGTATCCCGAAGCAATTAACGCGTTGAGCGCGGCACTTCGTCTTAAACCTGATTACACTGCTTATGTTGATCTGGGGAATTCTTATCACGATTCGGGTAAATATGATGAGGCAATACTTGCATTCGAAAAAGCGATTTCGCTTGATCCGAAAAGTGGTTACGCCAATATCGAATTAGGGGTTGCTTATTACAACAGGAAAAACTACCCCAAAGCCGTCCAGATATTGAAAGAAGCCGTACAGCTAAAACCTGATTCCAGTAGAGGGCTTAGTACACTTGGAATGGCGTATTATGACCAGAAAATGTATCAGGAAGCTATCAATGCGCTAAGCGCGGCAATTCGTATCAGGCCTGATTACTCAACATTTATTAATCTCGGCAATGCGTATGACAATTTTGGTAAATATGATGACGCCGTTAGTGCCTACGAAAAAGCTATATCACTTGATCCGAAAAGTGGTCTCGCCAATATTGAACTGGGATTTGCTCATTACATTCATAATGATTACCTTAAAGCTGTAGCGGTTTTGAAAGAGGCGGTGAAGCTTGCTCCCGGTTCTTCGCGGGCAGCTATTTTGCTGGGAAAGGTATACGTGGTTCAAAAAATGTATCCCGAAGCCATCATTGCACTGAATAGTGCCATTCGACTCGAACCTGGCAATGCTGACGCTTACTTATCTCTGGGGAACGCCTACTACGATAATGGTAAATGGGCTGAATCGGTTCCTTTTTATAAAAAAGTCACAGAATTAGCCCCCACCGCCGTAATCGGACATGTGTATTTAGCTGATGCGTATCGAAACTTAAAACAGGATACCCTGGCAGTAGTTTCTTATAAGAAAGCGATTGATCTGGATGCTAAAAATGTTGATGCTCTGCATGGGCTGGGGTTGGCATATTTCAACTTGAAAAATAAAGATTTATTAAGAAAACACATTGATCTTTTGAAATCGCTGGATGAAAAGACAGCAAATGAGCTGCAGGCAAAACTTGCGTTACTTTAACCTGAAAACATGAGCGTAGCGCAACACCAGCGAGGCTTGCATCGGTTGGGGAGAGAATGCTGGCTGCCAAAAAAAAGGAACTGGCACTAACGCCGCACAACCAGGGATGGTCGCGCTGTGTTGGTATCAATCGTCAGTATTTTGGTACAGTTGTATCAATCTCATCTGCCCACGCCAGAATCCCGCCATCAAGGTTGGCTAAATTCGTAAAGCCAAATTGTGTTTCGAGCGCATTGATCGCGGTGGCGCTGCGTTTACCGCTGCGGCACATCACTACGACGGGAATATCTTTGCGGATTTTATCGGCATGTTGCATGACAGAATTGAGCGGAATTAATTCGCCTTCGAGATGGCAGAGTTCGTATTCATGCGGTTCGCGCACATCAATTAATTGAAATTCAGTGTTCGCGTCTTTAAGGTTTTTGAGTTCCTGGACAGTAATAGTTTTCATAATATTTTGATTCCTGTTTTTGAGAGTGCTTGTTCGATGTCGGCGATGATGTCGTCAGTGTGTTCAAGTCCGGCAGAAATTCTGATTAAGCCGGGTGCAATGCCGACCGCCATCCGGTCAGCTTCACTCAGTTTGGAATGTGTAGTAGAAGCCGGATGCGTCGCCGTTGTGCGGGCATCGCCAAGATTCGCGGTGTGTGAAAGCATTTCCAGCGCATCCAGAAATGCTCGCCCTGCGGTAATGCCATCTTTAAGGACAAAAGAGACTACACCGCCCCCCAAACGCATTTGCTTACGCGCTAAATCCATTTGCGGATGGGAAGCCAGAAAGGGATAAATCACGCGTTCAATTTCTGGTCGTGCCTCTAACCACTCCGCCAAAATCAAAGCATTCGCACAATGCTTTTCCATCCGCACCGCCAATGTTTCCAAGCTTTTTGAGAAGACCCAGGCATTAAAGGGCGAAAGGGAAGGGCCGGTGTGACGCGCAAAAAATCGGATGTCTTTGATTAAATCTTTCCGTCCGGCAATCAATCCGCCAATGGCTCGCCCCTGTCCATCAATAAACTTTGTCGCGGAATGATTTACCAGATCAATGCCGTATTTAATAGGTTGTTGCAAGTAGGGCGTAGCGAAACAATTATCCACGACGGAAATTAATTTGTGTTCCCGTGTGAATTGCCCAAACCATTCAAGGTCAATTAAATCAAGCGCAGGATTTGAGGGTGTTTCCGCAAATGCCAGACGGGTATTCGGTTGTAAGGCCGCCTCCCAACTCGCTGGTGATGTCAGGTCAGCGTAGGTTGCAGTGATGCCCCACTTCGGCAAAATCTGATTGAGAATTTGATGCGATGAACCAAACAGCGCATTTGACGCGATGACGTGATCGCCAGCTTTTAATAACGCTCCCAGCGTCGTGAAAATTGCGGACATGCCCGAAGCGCAGGCGAGGCCATCCTCGGCTCCTTCCAGGCGGCAAATTTTTTCCACCAGTTCAGAGTTATTGGGGTTGGAAAAACGCGTATAAATATTGCCGGGAACTTCATCGGCGAATAAGGCACGTGCCTGTTCGGCATCGTCAAAAATAAAACTTGAAGTCAGGTACAGCGGAACGGAATGTTCACGATTGGAGGAGCGTGTTTCCTGGGTGCGGATAGCTTCGGTCTCAAAATGTTTGTTACTCATAAAATTAAAAAAGCTGCAACGCTAAATAACGTTGCAGCCCTTCAGAAATCCTAAATAATTTTTGAGAACGCGGCACGCTCTTTAGCAGTTTTTTTCGTGGAGCAAGTTGCTTAAATCGCCACGTGAAAGAACAAAATCGAAACCGGATTCTAGGCTACGAATTGTTCGTTGTCAACTGGCGCAAATTTCATACGACCAGGTAATCGTCGCAGATTTTTCCAGTATGCGGGCGACGGAACAATATTTTTCCAGCGATAAATCTACGGCGCGTTTGACATGAGAATCCTGCAAAGCGCCGGTCAATACATAGTGCGCGTGAATGGTAGTGAATATTGCCGGCTCGACTCCCTGTTCGCGTTCAGCATTAATTTCGACCTGTAAATCATCCAGCGGCTGCCGGGCTTTTTTCAAAATGCTGATGATGTCAATGGCGCTGCACCCGCCCAAACCCATAATCAAAAGCTCCATCGGGCGAGCGCCTGCGCCACCACCGCCAATTGCCGGGCCAGCGTCCATAATTACTTTGTTACCAGTTTCGTTACTGGCTTCGAGGTGGAAATCCTGATTGAGTCGTTTTACTGTAATTTTCATAGGAATCATAAAATAATTTGTCAGGGGATTGAATGCAAGGAATAAAGAAATGTCGTCGTCAGAGTAGCGCAACCAGCCATGGTTGCGAGACAGAGGAGCGAACCTCTTTGCGGGGAAACGATCTGCTCCCGACGCGA
>JAYSTY010000451.1:0-5477 GCA_043719385.1 Blastocatellia bacterium
TAAATCGCTACTATCGGGTTTTTGAGCAAACCCGAAGTATCGTTAATTTGCAGCCAATGCAAATCCACCAGACCGATGAGTAACAGGTGGATTATAAAACTTGCAATCGCAATCCAAATAATAACCGTTTCGCTCTTTTTTCGAGTCTCTTCCGAAAGAACTCTGAGGTTTACAGTATAGATTATTTGTAATACTTTATTCATGACTCTAATTCTATTTTTGTAAAACATCTTACTTTACTTTGTTATAACCTCTTTTTTGCGTTGAAGGTTTATAAAATATCCGTACTGTTATCACTTCGTATCTCAGAGGTTTTCAGCAAAGAATATAGGGGAGAGTGTTTTATTTTGTGTCGTTTTTAGGTTTATTTAGCGTTGTTGCATAAATGTTGAGACCTTGCCCACAACCTTTTCTTTCAGCCAGTGACCTTGTCACTGTCCTGCATCCGAGCTGTGTCATGCGATTGAGGAGCGCACACTTCACAAACATTTCGTTGAATTGATTTGCCAGTTTGCGCGTCCTTAATTTGTCACCGTAGAGCGCTTGGTCGCAGAACACGCTCGTTTTCACCAGCTTTCATTGGTGGTCGCCGCTCTCCTGCTGCCAAATTCATGACCGCCCGAATCTCCTCGTAGCACAGGCGCTGGTCATACGCACCATCGGCACTCACCTGTGCGACCTCTTCCGGCGCCAGGTCCGGTCAGCGAATCCTGAAAAACTGTGGTCGCTGAGTGAAATGGAAAGTACTGGCGGTGAACCGGATGTGGTCAGGGTTGATAAAAAGACGGGCGAATACATTTTTTATGATTGTTCAGCAGAAAGCCCTACAGGTCGCAGAAGTGTTTGTTATGACCGCGAAGCGTTGGATTCAAGGAAAGAACACAGGCCCGAAAATAGTGCGATTGAGATGGCTGCTGCGATGGGCATTGAGCTTTTATCGGAAGAACACTATCGAGAGTTGCAGAAGCTTGGAAATTTCGACACGAAAACATCGAGCTGGTTGAAAACTCCGGCTGAGATTAGAAAACTCGGTGGAGCGATCTTTGCCGATTTCCGCTACGGCACTGTTTTCGTGTATCACAACGGTGCGCAATCATACTATGCTGGCAGGGCGTTTCGTGGCTCGCTCAAAGTCTAAATTTTTATCACTCGATTATTCCAAAAAAATAAATCACTATGAATTTTATCAAAATCTTATCACTCCAGGAATTGCCGGAAGGCACCAGTAAAATTGTAAAAATAAAAAATGTAAAAATTGCTGTTTTTCATTTTGATGGAAAAATTACGGCGCTTGGAAATGCTTGTTTGCACAAGGGAGGACCGCTGGGGTTGGGTTGTGTAGAAAAAAAATATGATGGTGTGTATGTAACTTGTCCGTGGCACGGTTGGGAATATAACGTCGCCACTGGTTCGGCTCCGCCAGGTTATAGCGATCAACAATCGTTGTATGAAGTACAGATAGATGGCGAAGATATTTTGATAAGTGAAGAACCGATAGTAAAGGCAAAGAAAGCATTCCATCCTGATGAAAAAATATCCGACTTAATCAATTTGGAATATCAAACTACACCTACTTCATTAAATATCTTAGGCATTTCTACGACCAATATGAATGATGAGCTTTCGAGATTTAGCACCTCTGAAAGTGCGCTGGAAAATTCATTAAAATATGCCCAAGAAAAACATGGCGCAGCTACAAAAATGATCAAGCTTCGAGAGTTAAACTTTCGTCATTGCGAAGGTTATTACTCGCAACATATGAATGCCTGCACCTGGCCTTGCAGCATTACTGAAATGAATGCTGAAGATGGGATGACGCAAGTTTATCGAGAGATGGTCTTGTGGGCGGACGTTGTTTTATTAGCGACACCAATTCGTTGGGGCAATGCTTCATCGTTGTATTATAAAATGGCTGAGCGCTTGAATACGGTTCAGAATCAAATAACAATCTCCAATAAAGTTTTGATCAAGAATAAAGTTGCTTCATTTATCATAACGGGTGGCCAGGATAATATTCAGGCAGTCGCAGGGCAATTGATGTGTTTCTTTACTGATTTAGGATTTAGCTTTCCTCCGTTTAGTTTCCTGGGCTGGAGCAGGGGCTGGACGGCGGAAGATATGGATAAGAATGTCATGCAGTTTAAGAAAAGTGAGTATATAAAACGAACTACTGAAGAAATAGTAGATAATTGTATAGAAACACTAACGAATGTAAAACATATTGATGCCAAAAAAATCAAAGCGCCAAAACCTCATAAACAAGATTCTTTATCAGCCAATCTGGAGAACCCGGATATGAATGTGTAACGGTTTGCGATAAAAATTAAAAGATGAAGGATGAAGTTTCGGCTTCGTCCTTTTTTGGCGCTAAAATTTTGGCAATAGAAACTTCTCTCTGAAAAAGGAACAGTAATGATAAATAAATACTTTCGGTTTATCTCCGTCATCACGCTCTTGGCAGCGGTGTTATTAATTAATGATAGAAATAAATCGGTTCAGGCACAAGACCCGCTGGCTGCAATCATTGCGCAGGTTGAAGGGAAGCAGTCAGCAAGTGACAGCCTGACGTTACTGGAGGAAATGCAGAAATATCATGTGCCGGGACTGAGCGTTGCGGTGATTAAGGATTCTAAGATTCACTGGTCGAAAGGGTATGGTGTTGCGGATGTCGAAACTAACGAACCAGTGAAAGCGGATACGCTTTTTCAGGCAGCTTCGATCAGCAAACCCGTGACCGCAATGGCTGTGCTTAAGGCGGCGCAGGATGGGCGGATTTTATTAGATGATGATGTTAACAAGATGCTGACTTCGTGGAAGGTTCCGCCCAGCGAGTTTACGAAAGCTACGCCTGTGACGCCGCGCTCATTACTCAGTCACACTTCCGGGGCAGATGATGGGTTAGGGTTTCCGGGCTATGATCCTTCGCAACCCAGACCGACGTTGCAACAAATTATTAAGGGAGAAAAGCCTGCCAATACGAAACCTGTTTTATTCGCGCGAGCACCATTTGTCGCGTACAAATATTCTGGCGGTGGATTAACCATCATGCAGTTGGCACTCATGGAGGCTTTACATAAGCCGTTTGCAGAAATCATGAGTAAAACGGTATTAGCGCCACTTGGAATGCAAAACAGCACGTATGAGCAACCAATTCCGGCTGCTTTAGAGGCGAAGACCGCACGCGCTCACAATTCGCAAGGGAAAACCAAAGACGCGAAATGGCATATCTATCCAGAACAGGCGGCGGCGGGTTTATGGACAACGCCGAGCGATCTGGCTCGCGTCGCGATTGAAATTCAACAGGCAGTGAATGGAGCGAAGAGCCAGGTGCTATCGCGCAAGATGGCGCATGAAATGATTACTCCGGTTGGCGTTGGCCCTTTTGCCGTTGGCATGACGATAGATAAACGTGGCGAGGGCTGGTATTTCAGCCACGGCGGTTCTAATTGGGGCTTTCGTTGTCAGTTGATTGCCCATCTTCGCAAAGGTTATGGCATCGTAATCATGACGAATGGTGATAACGGTCAAGTAATTATTAAAGAGCTAATGGATCGTGTTGCGCTGGCTTATAAGTGGGATCTGCTGGATAAGCCACTTACCCGATAATAATTCACGCAAGTTTCAATACTCAACGCCGCTCTACATAGTAAGTAGTAAAACAGAAGATGAGCTTTGCCATCATTTTCTCTCTTGGGCGGTATTGCTGCGGTGTATATGATTCCAGCTCCGACGTGGTTTATTGTCTTGGATTTGGTTGGCGCGTATCTTCCGTTTGCGTATGTTGGCGGAAAATTTATGGCGAAGCGAGATTAAGCGAATGAAAAATCGAATGATGAGGGGCGAAGTTTCGGCTTCGTCCTTTTTTATTATTTGAGTTAAAATTTAGTCGAGAGGTTTTTATAAATTATGTTATGCGCTTTAGCTATCAATCGCCTAATCTCCCAAAACTTGTGGGATTAAAGTATGGAATTTCCATCAGTCATCGCAATTATCGAGGTACTTCTCTTACTTGATGGGGGCACAATCCTTTTGTTGGCGATAACTCCATTCGGTGAGGTGTGTGAGATTCGATTAATGCAACGCTCGCAACCCCGTGCACAAAATGCGGGGCGCTTAGTTTTTAATGATTATGTGATTCCACTTCGCTCGCCAGAAGTAACGCAACTCACTTGCTTGCTTCGGAATGCGATTTTTCGGCCCGTCAACTTTACGGTGCCAGAAACGCAAGAATATAAAATAGTCAATTATCAAGTTAGCGGGGCTAAGATTAACAACGCTCTCAATAGACCGATGCCAGAAATGTTTCGCAAACATTGCCAGTCTATAATTACTTATGTGGAATCAAAAGAATATGAGCAATTTGGACAAGGATAATAAATCTGACTTAAAGGGCGCATAACATCTATTGTTGCGAAGCGCGTCACTCGCAATGAACTTGGTAAATCCAGCACTGCAACGCGCTCGCAAAACGTTTTGTTAGCAGTTGAAGAAAGAACGTCGAAAACACAACCCAGAATTAGTCGCCGCAAGTCTGACTATTATGCGATTGTCAAAAAAATGCCTGAAAACATGGATTTGACTTTTGGTAATGCAACCTGGGATGACTACGAGACGTTGCTCCGCGAAGTCGGCGAAGCAAGCCATTTGCGCATCAGCTACAACGCCGGAAATCTTCAAATTATGACACTTTCATCGCTACACGAAAATTATTCAGCCTTAGTTCAAACTCTGATTACACATCTAAGTTTCAGAAACAAAATTAAGATTCTTTGCTATAAATCTTCAACCATAAAAGTCAGCAAGGATTTGAAAGGCGTTGAGCCTGACGGATGTTTCTACGTTCAATCTGCTGACAAATTTCCGAACAAGCTGCGCATTGATTTCAGCACTGATCCGATGCCTGACATCGTGCTCGAAATTGATATTTATCACGACTCAAAATCAAAATTCGACATTTACGCTTCCTTTGGCGTCAGAGAGATTTGGCGCTACGACGGTAAAATTTTAAAATTTATGAGCTGCCAAAAAATGCTGAATACAAAAAAATTAAGCGCAGCAAATCGCTTCCGCATTTAACTGCCGAAACTTTATCCAGCCTATTGAATCAATCAAACGAAAAAGATCAATATGAGATTTTGCTGGATTTTGAGGAATGGCTGCAACAACAAAGCTAATTAAGTACAGGTCAAAAAAGAAGGCTGGAAACTTCCGCGAAATTTTATTTATCAGAGTGGGAGTTATGTAACGAATCGCCGGACCGACAAGTAAGGTTGCCAAGTGGATCAATTGCGCTGCTGTCAGCTTTACTGCCTCCCTTGCGGGTTGTCAACACTTACCTAATCTACAAACCGATATTTAATCAACGTCCACACGGCGCTGAAGCCATCGCGCCAGGTGATTTTTTTGCCTTCGCTGAAATCGCGCCCGTAATACGAAATCGGCATCTCGTACAACTTATATTTGCGCTTCAGGATTTT
>JAYSTY010000452.1:0-5470 GCA_043719385.1 Blastocatellia bacterium
AGGTAACTAACCTATTGGCGGTTGGAGAGCGGCGTAATGACACTAAACTCAATGCGCCGGAGATTGCCGCCTACACGACAATCGCAAGCCTGCTCCTCAATTTGGATGAAGTGATTACGAAGCAATAAAGCAAACGTCGAAGTGAAATTATGAATCCATTTGCTGAACAAAATCTGCTGTTAACGCGCCGCCATTTTTTCAGTCGCATGGGGCTGGGAATTGGTACGGCAGCCCTCGCTTCGCTGCTGAATGAAGATGGGTTGGCACAAAATAATGCGGCGGGAATTGGTTTGCTGGGATTACCGCATTTTGCGCCCAAAGCGAAGCGCGTTATTTTTCTGTTCCAGGCGGGCGGGCCGTCGCAACTTGACCTGTTTGATTACAAACCAAACCTCAAAAAAATGCGCGGCGAGAATCTGCCGGACTCAATCCGACAAGGGCAGCGCCTGACGGGGATGACTGCACATCAAACGAATTTTCCGACGGCTCCATCAGTTTTTAAATTTGCGCAACACGGAAAGTCCGGTCACTGGCTGAGTGAGATTTTGCCGTATCACGCCAAAGTTGCCGATGAACTGAGTTTTATCAAATCAATGAATACGGAACAGATCAATCACGATCCGGCGATTACGGCTTCGCTGACGGGCTTTCAACTGGCTGGACGACCGAGCCTGGGTTCGTGGATGGCTTATGGGTTGGGCAGCGAAAACAAAGACCTGCCGGCTTTCATTGTAATGGTTTCGCTGGGCCGCAATGGCGGCGATCAACCGTTGTATGATCGTTTGTGGGGCAGTGGTTTTTTGCCTTCGCAATATCAGGGCGTGAAATTTCATAACGGCGCTGACCCGGTCCTTTATTTATCGAATCCGCCGGGGATTAAGCCTGAAGTGCGGCGGCGCTTCCTTGATGATCTGGCACAGATGAATCAGCAAAATGCGGAGAAATTCGGCGATCCTGAAATCCTTTCGCGGGTCGCCCAATACGAGATGGCGTATCGGATGCAAAGCTCAGTGCCGGAGCTAACCGATTTGTCGAAAGAGTCGGAAAAAACTTTTGCACGTTATGGCCCGGACGCCAAAAAGCCCGGCACATTTGCGGCAAATTGCATCCTGGCGCGTCGCCTGGCCGAACGCGGTGTGCGCTTCATTCAATTGTTCCATCGCGGCTGGGATCAGCACGGGACGTTGCCGAAAAATATTGCGAAGCAGGCGCTCGACACCGATCAACCGTCTGCTGCGTTGATAATAGATTTGCAGGAGCGCGGCATGCTGGATGATACGCTAGTGATTTGGGGCGGTGAATTCGGGCGCACGGTGTATTCGCAGGGGAAATTAACTGCCGACGATTACGGACGCGATCATCATCCGCGCTGTTATACGGTATGGATGGCAGGCGGTGGCGTGAAGCCCGGCGTGACAGTTGGTGAGACGGACGATTTCAGCTACAACATCGCCCGCGATCCGATTCATGTGCATGACTTGAACGCGACCATCCTGCATTGTTTAGGGATAGATCATAAGCGCCTGACGTATAAATATCAGGGACGCGATTTTCGCTTAACGGATGTTCATGGCAATGTCGTCAGGCAAATTCTCGCTTGAGATTTAATCGCGCCAGACAAAAATATCGCGCAGAATTTCTTCTTCCAAAGCAACCTGCGTTTCTTCACATTGCAGCACAAAGCTGGGAAATTTTTGCTGAATTTTGACGGGGACTCCCGATGAAAGCCCGAACGATGAGAGTTTTTGAAAGCGCGAATAATTGCGCTGACTGATGTAAGCAATTTTGGCTTGTTCGCTGAGTTTGAGTTGATCGGCAGAAATCAGGCGGCGTTGAATTTGGCTAAGTGTTTCAAGTCCCAGCGTCGTCAGGCGCAATAAATCATGACCGTTTCTGACGATCAAGCCCTCGTGTTCAGCATCTTCAATGGTTTCGCCTGAAGTAGCTGAGAGAGCAGATTTCTGTTCCAGTTTTCTTAGTAATTCAACAACTTCTTCGGTTAATCGCATCATCCTCACAACGTAAATTAGCGTGGCAATAATTTTAGAAATGAATATTGAGCGTGCGCAAAATCCAGCTCACCGCGCCGCCAACCGCAATCGCAAACGGCGTAATGAACGCCAGAATATACATCGCCTTTCTCACGCCATGTTCGCGGATAATCATAAAAAAATTGGCGATGCACGGAATGAACAACGTCAGCGTGATCAAAGCCGTCACAATTTGCACCGGGTTCAGTTTGTTGTCACGCACCATCTGAAATAAACCCGCCGCTCCGTAATCACGCCGTAAAAATCCCAGGATCAAAACCTGCGCCGTTTCTTTTGGCAAATCCAGCACGCCCTGCACAATTGGCGAAAGCGAAGATTCAATAATGTCCAGACCGCTTTGTGTGCCCCAGGGAGTCGGAACACGCAGACGATCAAGGATAAATAAAATCAGGGTTCCCAGTACGAACAGCGGCAAAGCCTCTTTGACATACCATTGCAAACGAATCCATGTTTTCGTCCAGACGTTGCGAAATTGGGGAACGCGAATCGGTGGAATTTCAAAAATAAAATCGCCACGCTCGCCTTTAATCAACTTCGATGACAGATAGCCAATCAGCAGCATTTGCGAAAGAACGACACCAAAAATTGTCAGCCCCGCGCCAAAACTTAAGCTCGCACTGATGCCGAAAATTACGCCAAGCTGGGCGGAGCATGGAACACCCAAAGCCAGCAACAACGTCGCAATCAGGCGCTCTTTTTTCGTCGCCAGAATGCGCGTCGTCATCGTTGCCATCGTGTCGCAGCCCAGTCCCAGCACCATCGGCAAAACGGCTTTGCCATTCAAACCCATGAAGCGAAACACGCGATCAGAAAGAATCGCCAGACGCGGCAAATAACCGCTGTCTTCGAGCAGGCCGAACGCGATAAAAAAAGTCATCACAATCGGTAACACAATCGCCAGCGCATACGTCAACCCCACCGAAATCAAACCGTACTTACCCACCAAAAATTCGTAGATGAAACCTTGCGGGATAATATTTTTCAGCAACGGCGTGAGATGGTTATTGAAGAGCGTGTTCTCAAAAAAATCGACAAAAGTTGCCGCACCGATGACCCCAACAAATTCGTACATCAGCAACAGCACAACCACCAACAACGGCACGCCTGTATGCCAATCACGCGTCCAGCGTCCGAGCTTTTCGGCAAAGCTTTTTGAGCGCGTAATCACGAATGTCAGCGGCATCATCACCGGTGCAATCAGCAAAAAGAACTGCGTCACAAACGGATACAACAACCCATTTTCAAACGCGCCGTTGTCTTTGTTAAGTTGTCCGAAAAGGAATTCGCCGACGCTCCCCAGATGAGGTTGGATGGCAGGCAGAAAACTTTGATTCATCCAGTTGTTCGCCACATCGTAAAGCGTTGGAATGCTGGTGCGAAAAACCGAATTGCTGAGCCGAACAGCTTCGGTTAAAAGAAAGTAAGCCAAGCCCGCCAGCAAAAAAGCAAACGCAATTTGCAACGTGCGACTGCTGCGCGTATCGGCAATAATGCCCGGCAAAATCCTTTTATATTCGACTACGGCTTCATCCAGAAAGTTATGCCGCAACTCTTCCAGCCGGGTCGCCAGTTTGCGCAACTTCAAGCGTGCGTCACGATCAACTTCAGTAGTTATTTCCAGCGCGTCTTCGACCGCACGACGCAAATCTGCATCACGTGTTTGCAACCACTCGACGGTCAGCGCCGCAGGTATCGCGGCAGTTCCCTGTGCAATCGGAGTTCCCGCTAATTCTTCACTCGTCAATAAATTTTTGCGCTCGGCTGACAACGGGTCTTGCGGCACACGCGCCCGACCGAGCATTTTGTGCAGTTGATCCAGGCCTTCACCATCAATCGCAACGGTTTCAATCACCGGAATGCCAAACAATTCACTGATTCCGGCGGCATCAATTTCGATGTTACGGCTGCGCGCTTCGTCCATCAAATTTAAAACCAAAATCATCGGGATGCCGAATTCTGCCAGTTGCGAAGTGATGTGCAGAGTGCGGCGCAAATTTTTGGCATCTGCTACCTGCACGATCAAATCCGGCTGCCCTGAAATCAGCATGTCACGGGTAACGCGTTCGTCGTCGGATTGCGGAACCAAAGAATTCACGCCGGGCGTGTCAATTATTTCCCAATCTTTTCCGCCATACCGCATCCCACCCCGCGAGACTTCAACGGTAGTGCCGGGATAATTCGAGACGGTGACATATTTCCCAGTCAAATAACCGAAGACGACAGATTTTCCGACATTGGGATTGCCGACCAGTAACAGCTTGGGAACGTGCGTAGCAACAGCCTGAGCAGGAGGTGAAGTGTTTTTTTCAAGGGTGGCAGTAGCCATAATTTTTGCGCGACGATGAAATTTCAAATAAGCAACAAGAGGCGATCAATCTGAAGTACGAATCCTAACAAAACTGAAAGTCATTTTCAACTAGAGAATAAACGCCCGAGGTAATTTATCTTCTTTTTGCGCTAATTTTGATTATGGTGAGTTCGATCAGGCGAGTAATTGGTTAGCGAATGATTTTCTAACGCTGCACATTTCAGGCGAGACGATCAACAAAACCCCGTTCAGTGCATTTGCAGTTGCTGAATGCAGGGCGAAACGGCTTTGACAAAAGCTACTTCTTCAACTGCCATTTTGTTCGCGTATAGGCGATGCGAAAGCCGTTTTTCTCCGCGTTTCGTTGTGATTGACTGCCCGGCAGCGCACCCATAATCGCAATCGTGCAACCCTTTTCAGCGGCGTGCCACAAACGTGCCGCAAGCAACGCGGTTTGTGCACCTTTATTTCGACCAGCGGGAATCGTGCTGGCCCCGGCGAGCATTGCAACATCTTCATAAATTGACATTGAACCGCTCGCAATTGGTTGTCTGTCAAGCTCGGCAATAAAGGGTAATGAACTTTTACTATTTGCGCCAATTGAGCAAAATTCAAGCATAAAATCCGAAAGTTCAGGCATTTCGCCTGCCCAGCCAGCGGCACACATTTTAGCCCAAACCTCAACTTCATCTTTGCCAATAATGCGGGTTGAAATATTTGAATTGTTCGGCAAACCAGGTGCAGTTTTAGCGTTAAGCGTTTGATACATCACACTCGTTAATTCAATCGGTTGATAACCGCGTTCATTTAATAAAGCCATTAACGACAGATCAGCCAGCGGACTGACTTCATGGAAAACTGGCGCATTGTGTCGTTTGAAAAATGCTTCGATTGCGGCTAATTTGGCATTCGTGATTTCATCAAAAATGCCAAGTCCAAAAGTCTGTGTCGAAGGCGATTCGATGCCATCAAACATCGCGTAAACGCCCGCCACTTCAATCCATTCCGCCCCGCTTGCAGGAAACAATAAAGCACGCGATTCAACAAAATCAGCATTTGCCCGCGCTTCAGTCCGTTCGAGTTTTTGCGCAAGTGCCTTGTCTGAAAATAT
>JAYSTY010000453.1:0-13201 GCA_043719385.1 Blastocatellia bacterium
TTCCCGAAACAATTTGTTTTTTCTGTATTGTACTTTATGAACTGGAGATAGAGGTGTCCAGATGAAATGCTGTACTAAATGTGGCATTGAAAAAGATGAACCAGCTTTTTCTCGGCGTAGTAAAAACGGGCCGCGCTTTAATCAGTGCAAAGTTTGTGTCAAAGCTTATCAGGCTGATCATTATCAAAAGAGCAAACAATAATATTTTGATCGCAACGCTCGTTATTGCAAACAAGTCTCCCTCATCATTAGTAGCCTCAAACAAAAACCCTGTGCTGATTGCGAAAAAAGTTATCCTCCTTGGGTTATGGATTTCGATCATCGTGAAGAGGAAATCAAGGACAAAGATGTTTCCAGACTTACGGGTAACAGTTCGCTGGGAATCGTGTTACGGGAAATCGAAAAATGCGACGTTGTCTGTGCTAACTGCCATCGGCAAAGAACGCATACTAGAATGCCAATGGCTAAATGCTCTCATCTGCTGAAGGGCCATAAAGCGCAGGTACAGGGACATCATTCATCCGCAAATAAACACTCAATTGCGCACGATGATGAATCAGGTGATTCAGGATCATGCCACGAAATACGCCGCCGCGAGGTTGCGTAAAGATCACGTTCCCGCCTGACAACAAGGACCAGGGTTTCATCATTGCTTCATCACTCGTGGCAACCAGCGCAGCACGACAAGTAACGATGCCCTGATCGAATTTTTCTAACAAATTCGCTACTGACGAAGCTGGCTCTTCTTTGTAGGGCGGAGCGCCGAGCGGCTGAACATCAAACTCATCCTGCGTGAGCGTAGTCGTTCCCCAGCCAATCATATTCGTAATATGCGTCGCCAGACCGATCATCGTCATAGATTTTTCGTGCGGCTTATAATCAAATTTATCAGACGGAATACGCTCCAGAGTTTTGCGCGTATTCGCCATTTCCATCTCGAATTCGGGTAATATTGAGGCTGCGATTGACATTTGCTTTCTCCATTATTTGTAGTGTGATTAACTGAACGAAGGGAAATTTATCACACGCTTTGCGCGAACGCCAGAACGCCATTCACGACTGTAGCAGCAACTGAGTAATCCGCATTGAGGATTGCGATGTCGGCATCTTTTCCAACTTCAAGCGAGCCTTTCGTGGCGGCAACACTGCATCGTTTGGCAGGCATCAGCGCCGCCATATACGCCGCGTCAAGCAAATTTATTTTCATAAAATCCATCGCATTCATCACGGCGCGATTCATCGTCAGCACTGATCCGGCAATCGTGACTCCATCCATTAAAGTGCAAAGTGCACCTTTAACCTGCACGCTGAATTTTCCGAGTTGATAAATCCCGTCACCGCAACCCTGCGCAGTCGTTGCATCCGTAATCAATGCCAATCCTTCACGGCCTTTGTTGCGCATTGCCAGCCGCGCCATCTGCGGATTGACATGAACGCCATCCAGAATTATTTCGGCGCAAATGCCAGGCTCATTGAGGCAGCATGCAGCCAGGCCTGGTTTGCGATGATGGACGCCTGACATCGCGTTAAATAAATGTGTGGCGTAAGTTGCTCCTGCGTCAATCGCCGCCAAAGCCGTATCGTAATCGCATTCCGAATGCCCAAGTGAAGCGACAATATTTTTCGACTTTAATATTTTGATCATTTCCAGACTGCCAGGAAGTTCGGGCGCAAGCGTCATGATTTTTATTCTGCCATCTGCGACTTTCAGTAATTCTTCCAGTTCATGAAAATTCGGATCGCGGATTCCCTCATCGGGCTGTGCGCCTTTGAATTTAATGTTTAGAAACGGGCCTTCAAGGTGCATGCCGAGAATGTTTGCCATCGGTTCTGAAGTGTTTTCGGCTTTAGCAGTTTCCTCAATCGCAAAAAGAATTTCTTCGTGTTTGGCGGCAATCGTCGTTGGCAACCACGCCGTAGTGCCATACTCCAGCATTTTTCTTCCGGCGCGTTGAATGCCCATTACGCCATCGGTCATTACGTCATTGCCGCCACTGCCGTGGACGTGGGTGTCAATGAATCCGGGCAGCACAAATTTATTCGTTGCATCAAAAATCAGCGAATCCGGCTCCGGCTCGGCATCTTTGGCGGAGCCGACAAATTTTAAGCGGTTGTCTTCGCACAAAATAATCCCTGCGGCGATAATTTCAGACGGAGTGACGATGGAGCCACCAATAATTGCCAGACGATTTGTCATACGTTTTTTCCACTGATTCATTAAATCGCTTTTCACGGCAAGCCAATTGTGCCATCATTGGCTGGTCAATTTTCAGTCAAGCTGATTTGCTTTTGAATCTTCTAATTCTTGTCCAACATTTTGTGTTGTGGCAAACTTCTTCAGGTCTTCTCTTTGTTCCCCTCATCACAAAGTTGTACCACAAAGCTGAAGACGGTCAGAGCTAAGCCTGACGTGCCCTTATAAAATAATCATCGGAGTCCGATTCAGTTGATCTCCCGGTCAATTGAAGTGGGTCGGAAACTTAACCGATAGGTGCAATACTATCACTTGTTATCAGCATCAAAATAGCTTGTGATAACTACCGAGGTAATGTGAAATGAAATGTCAAAACTGCCTGCGTGAAATCGCAACCTGGCATACTTATTGTCCGCACTGCCAAACCCGGGTGTCTCCACCAACCTACTCAATCATCACCCATGATCCGACCGAAACGCTGGAGCAAAATTCGCGGCGCAAATTATTACGCAATACGGTGCAATTTACGCTGTTCGGCATTGCGTTAATTGCGCTGGCGGGTGTGATTCGGTTGAATCAACCCAGCGCCAGTGCCCCGGCTAAAGAGATTCCGGGCAGTCAGCCGGAAAATTCTGCGGCAGCAAAGTTGAATCCTGTCACACCTGATTCGGTAGTAACTTTGCCGAGTCCTGCTCCGGCTCCAGTCGGGAATGAAAACATAGAACCCAAAAATTCCCAACCGATAGCTTTATTTTCCGCTGAAGTGGTGGCCAAAGCGATGAATAAACCCGCCCCGGTTGTCACCATACCCCGCATAAAAAATGAACCGCCGCCCCAAAAAATCGCCGTGAATTCGTCCTTAAATGAAGGCGCCCCGGTTGATGAAGCACCACCCAGAAAACTGGCGGCATTGATTAAATCCCCGGTTGCGACTGACATTATTAATCCAGCGGTAACGGCTAAAAAAGAACCTGAGCCTAATCTCGAACTTGAATCAAGCTCTGCTAATTTGAACGCTAAAATTGGCTTGTTAACGATTAAAAGCTATGTCCCGGCACGTGTTTATATTGATGGGACTTTTTCCGGGGTCACGCCGCGCAGTATAAAATTGCTGACCGGAGATCATGCCATTACCCTGATGGCAAATGGCTATCATGAATATTCCCGCGTGGTAAAAGTGAATGGACAGCAACAGATTGGGATTCTGGCGGCGATGAATAAGAAATAAAACTGTGAGCAGATTTTAAAGCCTCACCGCTCTTCAAACTGTTTGGTACGCTCTTCGGTCACACTGTAATAAGGCTGGCTGCCCTCGGAAAGTGGCAGGTTGGCTGTCCGTGGGGTGGGCACCTGTTTTAGAAGTTGGGCCAACGGTCCCGGCGCTGCTTTTTTTGGCGCCGTATCAATCAACCTGAGCAATCGCTTCACGATCACAACCAATGCAATTAACCCGCCAATGCCAAAGAAAAGACCCGGCGGAGGTCCGTGCTGGCCCTGAAAAATCAGCGACAGAAAGATCGTTCCCAGCGTGATAATCAGCAGTCCAAGAATGCTGATCGCGGCGGTAATTTTCAGCACGGTTGAGGGTTCAATGTGATTGGCTACTTCTCCGGTCGCAACCTCGCTAATAATTGCACGCGCCCGTTCCAGCGCCACCAAATTGCTCCCGCAACGATTGCAAAATTTCTGACCACGCGAATTTTCAGTTCCACAATCCGGGCAAAACATAATGATTCCTCAAACTAAAAAATGTTACTGATAAATAAAAATGTGACGGCCACAGCTTAACAAGCTACGTTTGATCCTGAAAGCAAGTTCCGCTTTTATTTAAAATTCACTTTGACGAGATTGGCAGTTTTGCCATTAATCGTCACCGCTAAATCAACTTCGCCTTTGCCCTGCAAACTTTTCGCCAGCAGGATATTCAGTTGATCCACACCCGGAAAGAAATTCTGCGCGCCTGCATACTCAATCGGCAAGGCCACGCCGCCAGCCGTCGCAGTTGCCGTCAGAGGTTCGCCGCGTCCACGAATTGCCGTGCCGTAAAGCAGCAAATAAAGTTTGTCGTAACTCTGATTTAAATCAATTGCTACCGTTTTTAAGCGCACCCCGTTCAGATCGGTCGGGTCTTTTTCCGCCAGCAGTGGTGAGTAGGTGGAAATATCATTTTTGATAATTTGCAGGATCGCAGCGGCGGCTCCACTGCCGTCCTGATTCGCGGAAAAAATCGCTGGCGCAAACGAATCAATTTTGAGTGCGCCCGAACTCACTACGGCATTATTAACTTTGACAATGACGGCCCCATAACCGCTTGCTGATCCGGTCGGAACTAAAAAATTGACCTGCAAATTGCCCGCACAAAATAACGGCGACAAGCGCTCGACGCCTTTGCTGTCACGAATTGTCACGGTAGTTCCACCCAAACTGGTGGGCAATGGTAAGGCCGGAGCAAGATACGTTCCGTTCGCTAATCCATTGCCAAAAGTCGCAACGATTGAGTCCGGCGCAACTCCCGATTCGCGGTCATAACTGGCGGCGGAAACCGTGCCCAGAGGTTTCGGCGAACTGGTATTTGTCAGGCGAAAAACCTTGCCGCCATTCAAATCACAAACCAGAATTTCACCACCTTCATCTTCGCCAAAAGCCGACAGCGAAGTATTCAGATCCGTATCAAGCAGCAATGAATTTTGCCCGTCTTTCAGTTGGAAAATTTCGCCCGTACAATAATCGCCGTAAAGATAAGCACCATCAGGAAAAGTAGAACGTGCGCCGCGATAAACGTATCCGCCCGTCACCGAACAACGCCCGGAGCCTTGTGGGTATTGAAAAATCGGCGCGATGTAATTACTGGCAGTACAAAGTGTCGGATCATTATTCGTACACCGATTTCCTTCAAAAACACGCCAGCCATAATTGCCGCCTTTCGTCACAATGTCTATTTCTTCAATCGCATTTTGCCCGACATCTCCCGCGTAAAGCTGTCCGGTCAAACGATCAAACGACCAGCGCCAGGGATTGCGCAAACCAACCGCGAAAATCTCATCCCGGCCCGGCACATTGCCGACAAAAGGATTGTCTGGCGGGATGCCATACGGCAAAGCGCCAGTCGTATGGTCAACATCAATTCGCAGCATTTTGCCGAGCAATTCTTCAATGTTTTGCGCCCGACTCCCAGGGTCGTTGGCGCTGCCGCCATCGCCCATCCCGATATACAAATATCCGTCCTGACCAAACTCAATCATCCCGCCGTTATGATTGGCAAAGGGTTGCGCAATGGTGAGCAAAATCTTTTCCGTAGTGGCTGCTACATTGCGGTTCCCGGTCGAGGCCTGATACTCGGCAATAGTCGTCGCGCCGTCGCCGCTGCGCGTGTAGTTCACAAAAAAACGGCGATTATTTTTGAAGTCGGGATGAAAAGCAAGGCCGAGCAGGCCACGTTCGCCGCCGTAAGTAATTTTAGTACTGAGGTTGACAAAATCAGTGGCAGTCGCAACTTCGGGCTGAAGAACTTTGATCTTTCCGGTTTGCTCGACAATAAAAATCCGATTACTGCCATCGTGGGCATTTGTCGCCAGCACTGGCGCGGAAAGCCCTGTTGTTATTGGCTGAAGCTGAATTGCCGAATTTTGCCCGTAGGCACAGGCCGAGAGTAATAACACATAACAAAAAATAATCCTTTTCATCAGTTGACCTTTCTTCCCACGAAAGTTAATGAAAAATGGCAAAGATTTAGAGTCGCGCTCTTTCGCATCGCAAGTCTAAAGTATCTCTCTGCTCTCGCCAACGCGGCGCGTCACACGTTGCCGATCAAGGTATTCGAGCAGCGGGATCGCAAATTTACGCGAAACTCCGGTCAGGTCTTTGAAAATACTAACATCAATTTTCGTGCCCTGCTCAACCTTATATTTTTGCAGATTCGACTTTAGGTTTTCCAGGGACTGGCAATGAAAAACCAGTTCGCCCACTTTCACCAGATCGCCGCTGTTGATGAGCATTTGCGCGAATCGTTGCGCCCGCGCCGCATCAATGCCAAATTGTGGCGCGGCCTGTTTCAATGCCTCCTCCAGTGAAATCGGTTGCAATCCCGCTTGTAAATAAACCTCCGCCAAATGATCTTTCGCGGCTTGTTCTTCGGACGAAAGCGCAATGCGATGTGTGGCCAAACGGAGCAAATCTTTTTCGGCGACGACTTCGTTCCGTTCCGCTAAACCGGCAATCACCGCACGGAAAATTTCAGCGGGTAATTTGGCAAAGATTTTCTCGCGCAACTCTTCGCGGGCAAGACCGGATTCAAGCGGGGATTTCTGGTGAAAACTCTTCAGCAACTCACGCACTTTTTTGGCAAGCGCTTCAAATGGCGCACGGGCCAGCAGCCACATCGGATTTGCTGAGGCAATAATTAACCGCCGGTTTTTGGTGTTTTGCTCAACGGCTTTTTTGATCGTGTCATCGGTTGCACCACTGCGTGCGGCCAGCGCGAAACTGGTCATTCCCTGTTCGCCGGACATTTCCACCAGTAACGCAATTCGTTCAACTTCATCGGCATTTTGCAAATCTTCGAGCTGCGTAACGATTTTCCCAGCTTCCCGTAAACGATGCTTGTTCGGCAACGCATCAATGATTGCACCGCCGCCAATCGTGACCGCCGGAGAGTAGCTGCGCACAATAAAACGATCATTGGGAAAAGCCAGAATTGGTGTTTCCAGGCGCAATTGTGCAAAGGCCTTTTGCCCCGGCAATAATTCAGTTTGCCCCAGCAAAATCACGCGTGCCAAAACCTCCGCCGTGCCGTGATGCAGGCGCACCCGCGAGCGCGAACGCAAAGGCTTCGGCGCAGTTTTGAGCAATTGCAAACTCACATCCAGCAGATGCGAAGTCAATAACCTGCCCGCCGGAGCCAGCACCTGTCCACGCGTCAATTCATTAACGTCAAGTCCCTGCAAATTGACGGCGGTGCGCTCTCCGGCTTTGGCTTCACTCGTGCTTTTGCCGTGGACTTGCAAGCCTCGCACCCGTGAACGCTGCTTTTCGGACGGAAGAATTTCAAGCTCATCGCCAGTTTTAATATGTCCGGCAATGAGGGTTCCGGTCACTACTGTTCCAAAACCTTTGATCGTAAACACGCGATCAATCGGCAAACGCGCAACTGCATTTTCGTCACGCAGACTGGTTTTGGCGGCAAGCTGTAACAGTGTTTTTTTCAACTCCTCAATGCCCTGCCCGGTTTTGGAACTGACGCGCATAATTGGCGCACCTGCTAAAAACGAACCTGCCACATAATCGGTAATTTCGGCTTCCACCAGTTCGATAAATTCATCATCCGCCAGATCAGCTTTCGTCATCACGACCAGGCCGGATTTAATTTCGAGCAAACGACAAATATCAAAATGCTCGCGGGTTTGCGGCATCAGGCTTTCATCCGCAGCGATCACCAGCATCACCAAATCAATCCCGTGCGCTCCGGCAAGCATGTTTTTGACAAAGCGTTCGTGACCGGGAACGTCAACAAATCCGAAGTGCGTATCACCGACCGTCAAATCAGCAAAGCCAATATCAATCGTGATGCCGCGTTCTTTTTCTTCTTTGAGGCGGTCTGCATCTACGCCGGTAAGGGCGCGCACAAGGGCGGTTTTACCGTGATCAATGTGTCCGGCAGTACCAACAATTATTCGTTTCATGGCAATCAGGGATTATTTTTTCAGCCGCAGGTACAGTCTGCAAATGAGAAGTCGCGGAACAGTACCGCACATTAGCAAACGCTTCTTCAACCCATTCAGGCAACAACCATCACCCGGAGAGAGTAACGCAGGAATAGTTGTTTGTCGAAAGTCGCGCCGCCAGAAATATTCCGTTCTGCCGTCTGGCAGCGAGCAAAATTCTTTTTATACACTTTTTCCTCCTATACTTTTTAAGATATAATTTCTATGGAGAAAAAAGTATATGGAAAACCCTTTTCGATTTGGCGGAGAACTGAATCAGGACGAATTGGTTGATCGGCAGGAAGAGCTTCAACAGGTCGTCGAAACCATTCGCACTGGCGAAAAATTATTTCTCATTGGGCCGCGACGATATGGCAAGACTTCGATTTTGCACGCGGCCAGTCAGGTCTGCCGCGCTCAGGGTGTCACGGTGTTGCGCTACAATTGCGAAGCCTTTCCCACTTTGCGTGATTTAACCGAACGTATTTTTCGTGACGCGACTGCTGCGCTGATCAGCCCAACCGCTAAGGCTACGTCTTCAATGCGTGGATTATTTACGCGCCTCAAACCCGAAATCAGCGTGAATCTTTTAGAACAAACGGTCAGCGCGTCAATTGGCGTAGACAAAGAGAGCAACGCGGCGGAAATTCCTTTATTGATTGACGCGCTGCACGGGATTGAAGCGTTAGCGCAGAAAAGTAAACAACCATTCGGAGTCATTCTGGATGAATTTCAGCACATCATCGAACTCGGCGGAGAAACTGCGGAAAGACAACTTCGCGCCGCCGTGCAGGAACATCGTAAGATTGGCTATGTTTTCGCCGGCTCCAAAACGCGGATGCTGGCAGAAATGATTTCGGATCATGGACGACCATTTTATCGTCTGGGTTCGCGGCGTTTTCTGGGAATTGTTCCGCGCTCCGAATTTATCCCGTGGCTGATTGAACAATTTGGCAAAGGGAGATTCACTGCGACTGAAGAAACTTTGACGTTGCTGCTGAATGCCGCCGAAGATGTGCCTTACGACATCCAGCGTTTAGCGCATACCTGCTGGTCAATGATGACCGGACAAAATATCAAAAAGCTGACACCCGAAATCATCACGCAGGCGTGCCAAATGTTGATTGAGCAAAATAATCCGTTGTACACGATGACGTGGAATCAACTGACCGCCAATCAACAAAACACTCTGTTGCAAATTCGCCCTGAGCAAGGCACGGGATTGACGACGAAACGAGTCTCAAAGCAAACCGGAATCGCTACGACGACGATTCAAAAGACTCTGGATGCGTTACGCGACAAAGGGATTTTATTTACAGAAGAGCAACCCGGCAGAGTCAAATGGCGCTTTGAAGACCCATTTTTCGGGATGTGGATTCATTACATTTCGACGGGGCAGCAACCGAAATTTTAGAATTCTTGTAGGACAGTGTCAGCTAAAGCTTTGACTTATGCCCCCAACGCGGCAAATGAATTCAAGCGCTTCTTCTTTTTAGGCTTGCTCAAGTCGTTTTGCAGTTCCTCAAACCCTGCCAAAGCTGAACGTAAATCCACAATAATTTCTGCTGCGAGTACTTCCAAGGAAGTTCCATTTCCCATCGCCTCCAGACTTTCATCACGAAGCCAAAATATATCTAAACTAAGTTTATCGCGCTGCAAAATTTCGTCGTATGAATAAGCGCGCCATCGTCCATTTTGATTTGATTCGGACCAGGTCGCTTTTCGCAATTTGTGGTCATTAGCCTTGTAACAGTCCACAAATTCATCCAAGTCTGAACTTTTCAGAGGATTTGTTCTAAGCGTGAAGTGCAAGTTCGTGCGTAAATCGTAAATCCACAATTTCTTGTTAGTGTTGCCTTTCTGCTTACGCTCAAAAAACAAAACATTGGCCTTTACTCCTTGTGCATAGAAAATTCCTGTCGGTAAGCGCAATAAAGTATGCACGTCACATTCTTCGAGGAGCTTGCGGCGAATACTTTCACCTGCGCCACCTTCAAACAAAACATTGTCAGGAATAACTACGGCGGCACGACCAGTTTTACTTAGCAGGCTTGTTACGTGCTGCACAAAATTGAGTTGTTTATTGTTGGTTGAAATCCAATCTCCATCACGAACAACAGTCAATCCGTTTTTGTCATCCTCATCTTCGTCGCTCGTTATTGTGATGCTGGACTTTTTGCCAAACGGCGGATTAGTCAGCACGATGTCGAAGGTTTGCACCGATTTTTCACTTAAGCTGTTCGCTGTTTTGACGGGTAATTCGGTTTCGTCTTCATTTACTGGCCCGATAGCGTGCAACAACAAATTCATTGCGCACAACCTTGTTACCGAGGCGACCAATTCAACGCCGCGCAATGCTTTCAAGCGTAGATGCTGTTTTTGTTTCTTACTTTGTTTCGGATTGTGCTTCTCAATGAAGCGATGCGATTCAAGTAAGAAACCGCCCGTCCCGCATGCTGGATCGCAAATAGTTTCGCCAAGTTGCGGACGAATCACTTCAACAATGGCCTGGACAACGGAACGCGTTGTGAAATATTGTCCGGCACCGCTTTTCGTATCCTGCGCATTTCTCTCTAATAAGCCTTCATAAGCATCGCCTTTGACATCGTTGGTTAAGCTGTTCCACTGTTCGCGGTTAATCAGTTCATGAATTAAATGTTGTAGCTTTGCCGGGTCCTGGATTTTGTTAGTTGCTTTGTTGAAGATTAGCCCCAACATGCCTTGCTGTTCACCCAACTTTTCCAGGACTGTGCGATAGTGCTGATCCAGTGCGCCGTTCTTTTTTTCCAGCAGGCTTTGCCAGCTATATTCTTCAGGAATAGGCGAAGGCTTGTTGTTTGGCGGTAACGATTGCTCATGCGACATTTTGAGGAACAGCAAGTATGTTAATTGCTCAACATAATCGCCGTAAGAAAGTCCATCATCGCGGAGCAGGTTACAGTAATTCCAAAGACGTTGTACAAGTGCGGAAGCTTCTTTGCTCATAAATTCTCTATTATAGCCCTTGCATCCAAAGGCGACCGGTTTGGCTAAAGCCTTCAACTATGGCTTTGGCATAAGCCGAAAATTCTGCTTTTTCAGTTATCAATGCATCTAAGTTTGCAATTATTTTCCCTATTGCATGGTCAGCATCAACATTACCGCTGCAAAAACTGTCAAAGTAAAGGTCTCCATCATTCACCAATTCTTTAATTTTTTTGTAAATTGCACGGCGGGCTTCTTTTATCTCGACTTCATTAAGATTGTACAGCTCAATTGATTTATCAGCTCTTTTGTATGCCAGCGGTATGTCCTTTTCGTCATATCGTGGAACGACTCTTCCATCCTCGGCATACCATAAAAGGGAAACATCAGCGCGGTTGCATGGATCAAGCAAGAGTGCTCCTTCATGCCTAAAGATTGTACCTTCTGCCGCTACTCGTTTGCTTTCTTGTTCTAAAGGGAAATAATCGCCCTTTCCTCCGACCTCACCACTTTCTCTATCACATCTGCGAGAGTTGCAGTAAGTACAACTCAATCGGTAATTTTCCTGCTTGAATGCGAGCCACCAATAACCAGAATGAGGAGGATCAGAATCATGCACATTATTTTTCGGGCGGTAATGATCAACCGCTCGATCAGATCGCTTTTCTTTTGATTCGCAATACCAGCATTTATTATTCGATAATTTTTCAAGCTCAGGTTTTAGGTCTTTCCAGATGTCAGACTTGCCATTAATAAATTCTGCACGTTCTTTTCCATCTAATTTCTTTCGAGCCTCATCCAAAGCCTTGTTCGCTTTTTTGGGTGTGTCCCACCTGACTAACGGAGAATCCCCACAACTCGAATCATTTCAACGGTTGGCCTGATTAGAGTCAGCGGGCTTCCGTGTTTGCCCTAACGAGTTTAAGCTGCGGTGAACCAAATCACTCAAGGAGTTCACAGACCATGTTGGTTCAAATCCCCGTCACCACCGAGGTGATTGAAAAGAACGCCGATCTTCAACCCAAGGGTAAGGTGGAAGACAATCGCATCCTCATCGAATTGGATACGCGCCGCCGCGATTATCACAAGCTCTTCGACCTCAAGCGCCACGTGAAGATTGCCTGGATCAATGAACTGACGTTCGAGGTACAAGAACTGTCCGCGTTTTCCTGGCCGATTATTTATCGCATTACGACCGCGACGGGTTACTACGCGGTGGAGCCGGGCCAGCGCATTTATTTCACGCCGCAAGTCGCGGGACTTTCGACCCAACGCAAGGTGTCTGACGTACTGCTGCGGCTGGCCGTCTTCTTATGCATCATCGCCGGACTGGGTGCGCGCAAAGCCAGTTGGTTAATGAGCGTGTTATTTCAAGTAACGATTGCCAAATCATCCATTGATCGCTGGGTCGATGAAGTCGCCGATGCACTGCCTGCGGCGGACGAGATAGTCAAGTTATTGCATCAACAAAAACCGATTACGCAAGGTCACCTGGATGAAATCTTTCCGCGCGGATCGGACGCTTGCGTGCTGGTGGTGAAGGACGAACACGGGCGCATCGTCGCCGCTGAAGAAGTCGCCAAGCGCGACGAAGAACACACCAAACCCTTACTGGAAAGGCTCCAACGGCTCGGACTCAATTTTACGGTATTTTATATTGATCATTGGCAAGCCTCCTTCAACGCCATCGGCGCGGTGTATCCGCAGGCCGAAATTCAGTACGACTATTTTCACATTCTGCAAAATATCTGGCGCAAAGTGTGGGGCGAGTTTCGCACGCAGCGCCGCGATCTCAGCGCACGCAGTGAAGCGGTGGAAACGAAATGGTACGCCCAAAAACTGAAAGGCTTGGCGACCAAACTATGGAAGAACCGTTACCTCTTTTTTACGGCGGACGACAACCTGACGGCCACCGAAAAAGAAATCATGCAAGAGGTACTGCAAACGCAACCGGAAATGTCCTTCCTGCGTAACTTCCTGTGCAAGGTTTGGGCCGTCTTTGAAGGCCCTACGACGGAAGCCGAAGCGCAAGCCAAGTTAGTCGAGTTACAAGAGTATGTCAGGTTTCACGAAAAAGACGGCTACACGAAGTCGGTGACGTTCCTGGAGGAACACTTCAAAAACATGACGACCTTCTTGCGCGTGCCGGGCGTACAACGCAATTCGCTGGCCGAAAGCGGGATGCGCGTCCTGCGTCGCCTGGAGCAAAACCACGACGGCTTCCGCACTGACAAAGGGCGTCAAAACGCGCTCAGGATTTATCAAGCCGTGACATATCTCGACTGGTCTATCCACAATCCGCCAACTCTAACCGTCTCTAGCGGTTAGTCAGGTGGGACACACT
>JAYSTY010000454.1:0-5463 GCA_043719385.1 Blastocatellia bacterium
GTAGCGATCTGGTGATCGCTGGAGGCTACCAGATCGCTACCGCTCCCTGTCCTGTACCGGCACTTTAATTCTCGCCAATTAACACAAACGGTGCCCAAAAATACGGATGCTGCCACGTGCGTTTTGCACCGTGCAGCATTTCGATTTTTGCCTGGCGCAGAGCTTCGTCTTTGGCTTTGCCCTGCTTGAGATTTTTGTAAAAAGCCTTCATCAAATCCGCCGTCGCGACATCGTTCACATTCCATAAACTCACGACTACGCTGTTGGCTCCGGCGTACAGAAACGAACGCGTCAACCCGATCATTCCTTCACCGTCGAGCAATTTCCCCAGGCCTGTGCGACACGCCGACAGCGTGACCAAATCAGCATTAAGTTTCAAGCGCATGACTTCGCCCATTTGCAGGATGCCGTCTTCCTGAGAATTTGCCCCAGCGGTCAGGACTACGCCGGAACGCGCCGGAATATTTTCGTCAATGATGCCGTGCGCGGCGAAATGCACATAACGAAATTCATGTAACTTTGCCGTTTTGACATTTTGTTCGCGTGCCTCTGCACCGAGGAAAGTTTGTTGTTCGGAGCGGGGAAATAGCGCGGCAATGTCTGCGACCTCGCGGCGTGTGTACGGCAAACTGTTTAGCGCAAAGCCACGATAATTATTTTGTGCAAGCGTTGGTTCGGGTGCTTTGGCATCCGCATAAACAGGGTCGCCGAAGCCGATGAAGCCTTTTTGCGCCGTTGCCGTTTTAGAATTTTTCAGCGCCAGTAATGCCGTAGCCGAAGGCGCATAACTAATCGCAAAACGCTCCAGCAAAAATTCATTCGCGCCATTTTTTACCGAGCGGCTCAGCGTTTCAAACGGCAAATACACCAGCGAGCCATCCGCTACGACAATTAATTTCTTCGCGTTGACGAGATGTTGTTCTAACGGCTGAAAAAGGCTTTGATAAAGTTGCTGACTGCTGGTTTGGAATTTGGTGGTAGCACTCGCCATTGTCAGCGCGGAGACTTTTTCCGACAACGCCGCACGGTGTTGTGCAATCAATTCATCAATGGTTTTTTTCGCGGGCAATTTTATTGTAAAGATTTTTTCACCCTGCGCGACCCACGCGTAAGAATTCTTTTCGCCAAGCACATATTCAATCAACGCAGTTCCCGGCGCTAATTCTTTTAATAATTGTGCAGAGCGCAACGGTTGCGGATAAGAGATGCTGGCGTAGTGTGGATTGGTACGGCGCAGCTCTAATTGAAAGTCTTCAAGCTCGCGCTCCGCTTGTTGTAATTCCTGCTGCAAGGCTTGTTCGCGTTCAGGAGTACCGGATTTTTGCCATAACTCTTTTTGAATTTTTGTGATGTGATTAAAAATGGCATCTTCTTTTTGTTGTTGTTCGCGGGTTAGTTCTTTGCGGACATCAATGCGCGATTCTGCCAACACGTCCAGAAAAGCGCGGGCGTGATACGCCTCAGCGATTTCCAAAGCTTCTTCGCCTTTGTCATCATTGACGAGCAACGCTATGGCTGAGGAATAAATTTTCTGGCGTGTAGCCACAATGCCAACCTTTGATTCTCCGACCGGAATCGAACGCGCCCGCAATTGCTCAATTCTTTTTACTGCCGCACGATGACTTTGTAATGATTCATCCTTGCGACCAAGCGCATTCAAGATTTCAGCCAGATAGGATTGGAAGAGTGCTTCATTCGGGCCGCCGCCGCTTTGCCGCAGTAACGGAATTGCTTGTTCGAGCAAGACCAGTGCATCTTCTGCTTTACCAAGTTTGTATTTTGCCCACGCCAGATCGCCAAGCACGTCGGCCTCGGCCTGAGGGATTTTAATGGTACGCAATAATGCCAGCGACTGTTCACTTACCGCTGCTACTTTTTCATAATTTCCAAGCTGGGTGTAGAGCTGTATTAAATAAGCGCGTACTTCAATTTTAAATGAGCCGTTGGTGGCAGGAGTTTCACGCGCAATAAAACTTTCCAGAATTGGGAGGGCAACCTGTAACTGCCCGCGTTCGATTTCAAGTGCCGCCGTTCTGACCTGCACAAAGTCACCTAAGATTCCATCATTTTTGCCTGCTTGCTTAGTTTCGCGCGAAACATTTGCGGCTTCCTGCAACAGCATTTCGGATTTGGCGAAATCCCCCATATCCATAAAAATGCGCGTCATTTGAACCAGTACCATCGCTTCGCCGACGCGATCATTCATCACTTTGCGCAAAGCAACAGATTGGTTATAAAAATACAGCGCCTCATCACTCAGCCCTGAAGAAGTCAGCAACATTGCTGCACTGTTCAGCGCCAATGATTGCATATTTCGCTCAGGAACTTCGGCGGCAAGCTGCGCCGATTGTTTGAAATATCCAATGGCTTTTTCAGGATTGCCGGAATGGAAATAAGCCGTGGCGAGTTGCATCAGTGAACGCGCCTGTCGCAATTTGTCGCCAAGCTTTTCACTTAAAGCAATTGCAGTTTGTGCTTTAGTGATGACCTCATCATATTGCGCTTTGCCCATCAGCGCCCGATTTTCAGTAATCAGTTGATCAATTTTTGCCGCCTCTGGAGAAGTCGGCGGCTGTGCTGGTGCTACCTGAAAGGCGAAGACACTGGCAGCAGAGGAAATGACAAAAACGATGAGGAAAATGAGTGAGTAGAGCTTTTTGGGGTTCATAAATTTGTACAACAGTTATCGCAACTCTGGTTGGTTGTGCGACCCATAAGATTTGTTAATTTCCAACTTTTGTATCGCCCACTAAAATAAACGGTGCCCAATAATACGGGTGACGCCACGCACGTTTTGCGCCGTTCAGTAATTCTAATTTGGCCTGGCGCAAAGCTTCATCTTTCGGCAATCCACTTTGCAAATTTTTATAAAACGATTTCATTAATGAAGCGGTCGCTACGTCGTTCACGTTCCAGAGGCTGACGACGACGCTGTTGGCTCCGGCGTACAGAAAGGCGCGGGTCAAACCGATGATGCCTTCGCCGTGCAACAATTTTCCCAGCCCTGTCCGACACGCCGAAAGTGTCACCAAATCGGCATTGAGTTTTAATTGCATCACTTCAGACATTTGTAACGTGCCGTCTTCGTTGGGATCGCTGAGGTGCGAAAGCACAATGCCAGAGCGGGCGGGATGCAATTCGTCTACGTTGCCATGCGCGGCAAAGTGCAAATATTTGTATTGTTGCAAGGCTTCTGTTTTGACCATTTTTTCGTTGGCATCTGTCCCTAAAAAAATCTTGCGCTGCGCGACAGGAAACAGCGCGGCGATTTCGTTGACTTCGGCGCGTGTGTAAGGCAACTGTCGTAGCTCACTGCCGCGCTCTGTCGCGGGCGGCGCATTGAGAGAAGCTTCCTTGTAGAGCGGATCGCCAAAGGCAATCAGACCCAATATTGGCGGGCTGTCGTTTTGATTGCGCACACGGATTGTCGCCAGTGCTGAAGCCGATGGCGCATAGCTGATGGCAAATCGTTCGATCAAATAGGCAGGTGTTTGGTGATCGTCAACTAAAGTCTCGAACGGCAAATACGACAAGGCTCCATCGGGGACGATGATGAGTTTTTTGGCGCTGGTGATTTGTGGTTCGATGCTTTGCAAAAGAGTTTTGTAAAGCTGCTGCCCTACTGATTTTTGTTTGGCAATTTCCTGTAAGGCAGTCAGCGAATACACCTTGCCGGAAAATGCCCTGGTGTATTGCGCGACCAAACTTTCAATTTCTTTGGCGGAGGGCAAAATGTGTGAAGTCAGCTTGCCCTGCGCCATGACCAGGGCGACCGATTTTTGTTCACCTAAAACAAACTCAATCAACGCGGCATCAGGCGGAATCATTTCTTTGGCGATGGTTTCAGCTTTTAGTGGTTGAGGATATTTGACCGAAGTGTAACGCGAACTGGCGCGACGAATTTTTAAGCGTAAGGTTTCGAGTTCCTGTTCCGCCTGGGTTAATTGCGCCGCGAAATTTTTTTCTGCTGCTTCGCTAACGTCAGGCTTCCAAAGCTCGCGCTGAATACTGGAAATTTTTGCCAAAGCCTGATCAATTTCGATTTTTTGCGCGGGGGTAAATTCTTCTTTGTCTGTTTCACCTGATTCGGCAAGCACGTCTAAAAATGTCCGCGCGTGATAGGCTTCGGCAATTGTTAAGGCTTCAAGTTCCTGCTTTTGCTCCACCAGAAAATTAATTGCATTCGTGAAAACATCGTGCCGCGAAGCGATGATTCCAGCTCTGGAAATCTCGGTCGGGATTGATAACAGCCGCGCTTCTTCGACGGCGACGACGGCTTGGCGATAACTTTGCAAGGCATCATCGTTGCGTCCCAGCGCATGTTCAGCAGCAGCTTTGGTGGCGAGCAAGCGCGATTCGATATGTTTACTACCACCATTTTTTTGTAGATTGGCGAGCGCCTGTGCAGTGAATTCCAAAGCTTTGACAGAGTTCCCAAGTTTGAATTGAGTCCACGCATAATCCCCTAAAATCAGGTCTTCCCGCGTGTTTGTGCGCCGTGCGTAGGTCAGGGCAAGCTCAAAAAAAGTTGCGGCTTCCTGATATTTTTCAAGCGCCGCATAAATCGTAGCGACGCGATAAAGTGTTGTGAGCCTGACAATTTGGAGCGCATTAAATCCGCCGCCGGGATTCCTGGGACTCAACGGATAAGCCCGAATCAACGTAGCTTCCTGCAATCCGAACTGTAATGCCGCCTGGAAATTTCCCTGTTGTTCATTGGCGTGTACTAAGCTCAACAGCGCATTTTCTTCGAGCGCGCGATCACCCAAAAATTTAGCGATTTTCAGCGCCTCGGCGGAATATTCGGCGGCGCGTTCCGTGTCACCGGTGAAGGAATAAACAGCACTCAAACGGCTGAGAATTAATGATTCGCCGGCGCGATCATTTTGTTTGCGAACGAGGCGTAAGGCTTGATTGAAGCACCACATCGCATCTTCGTAGCGCCCCGATAAACGTAACAACATGGCAGCGCGATTGAGCGAAACAATTTGCGCTTTGCTAACTTCAGGTTCTTCTCTGTCAGCGGCAATCACATTGAATGCCTGCTTGTAATATTCAATGGCTTCGCTGATGCGACCTAAGCGAAAGGCGGCATCAGCGACCAGATTGGCGGCGCGTGAGGCACGTTTTCTGAGTTCGCGTTGCTGGCTGCGCTCAAAGGCGCGCTTCGCAATTTGGTAAGCCTCTTCGTTACGATCTTCGCGCAATAAGCGGGCGGCATAATTGTTTAGTTCTTCGATTGTGATGTTGCGCGGCAGCGCGGTTGGCGTTGCTGGAGTTTCGGGCGCGGCTTGTGCGACGGCGGTTTGGGACGCGAAAAGTGCAATGATGATGAGGCTCAGTATTCGCTTCATATCGTGAGACACGCCCTTGCTCACGCGCAGGCTTTTTGCCCTTTGCGGAAATTATTGTTGGCGTACGGTCAAATTATATTCCCCGATTAATTCGCGCTGCCCACCTTTT
>JAYSTY010000455.1:0-2260 GCA_043719385.1 Blastocatellia bacterium
CATCCGCGCCGAATCGCCAAATAGCGATGCGAATTTTCAGGCTTCAGCAACGACTGCACAGGTTCGTAATAATCAAAATATCGTTCGTATTTGCTGTGCGGTTTTGCTTTGTCCGCTTTGCCGGTTTTCGCGCAAGCTTTCTCAAAAACGAACGCCCGCGTAAATTGTCGAAGCTCTTCCGTTTCGGCTAAGCGTTCGGTGATGATGTCCTGCGCGCCGGAAATTGCTGCCGCCGGATCGTTGATTTTTTTCTCTTCGTTGCGGAACGTGAACGCGAACAATTCCAGCGTTTGCCCTGTTTGCGGGGCTTCGATGCCGTGTCCGCAATTCCAAATCCAATCGGCGAGCGGTTCCAGTCCCGCTTCTTTCGCCATCGTAGCCTTTGTTTTGCGCTTCTGTTTATAAGGCAAATAAATGTCTTCGAGCGAATCCAGATTGAATGTCGTCAGGATTTTATTTTTGAGTTCATCGGTGAGCTTTTCCTGCCGCGCAATTTCTTCGACGATGAACGCCTGCCGCTTCAGCGTTTCATCCCAACGCTCTTTGGCATCAATAATTTTCTGAATCGCCACTTCGTCAATGTTGCCCGTTTGCTCTTTGCGATACCGCGCAATGAACGGAACGGTGCCGCCTTCTTCCGTCAGCTTTAAGACAGCGTGCGCGGAGTTGGTAGAGATTTCGGAGTGGAGATTTTGGAACCAGATTTCAAATGTCATTCAAAGATTTTTCCTAAAAGTTAATTTCAATAATTTCGTGCGGGAGTTTATCTCAAGCGGCGAACAAAAGGCAGGCTTCTAAATCTTCTTTTACTAAATCAGGATAGTCCACAAGAATTTCAGAAAACGACATTCCTGAATTAAGTAAATCTAAAATCATCTCGACTGGATAACGCATATCTCGGATCGTCGGCTTGCCGAAACAAACTGCTGGATTTAGGGTAATTCTTTGCAGAAGTGAATCATTCATTTTTTAAAATAACCTCACCTTTCGTTCTTCCAAAGTTGAGTTCAGTACTATAAAAACTCTTCTCTACGGTTCTTGCTGTAATTCCAAGCCGACATTTGATATTCGCCACAACGATCAATAAAAGCATATACAACAACGTCTGGAGAGCCATCTGGCTTATATGCAATATAGCTCACTGTCCACATAATACGCTGCTTGTAATTGATGAATGTTGCCTCCGACTCAGCTTTCAAAAGTTTAAAATCTGACGACTTTATTAAATCCTCAGCGGACTTCCTTTGACGAATTTTACAATAAGTGTCGACAGCATCTAAGCCAATCCGTTCTGCCTCTACCTGACCAATTGGGTGAGGAAAACAGCAAGCGGTAAAAGTTGCGGCAACTAAAAAAATTAACAGGAGAAAAAATAAATTCTTCATAATGCAACCCTCAATGTTTTCCGCACCATCCGCAACACCGATTCTTCCTGCGTCAACTTCTCAATCTCATCAATTGCCATCCACGCCAAATCTTTTGATTCGCTGGAAACCAGCAGCGGCGCGGCTCTATCTGCAATCAGTAAAAAGCGAATGTCGTAGTGAAAGTGCGCAGGTTCGTTCGGACGTGCAGGGATTTCGTGAATGTCTACGTCAAAGATTTTTTGGGAAAATGGTTTTACGTTTACGCCCGTTTCTTCGCGGACTTCGCGGATGGAGGCGGCAAGGATGTCGGCATCATCTTCGATGTGTCCGCCTGGCTGAAGCCATTTGTTGAGCTTGCCGTGATGCAGGAGAAGGGCGTGCGAGTACCATTCGTCTACGATCCACGCGGAGGCGGTGACGTGTCCGACGCTTAATTCACGCGAATAAAAATTATCGCATTCGCTGACGAAGGCGGTGATGCGTTCCAGCATTTGCTGTTCGTGTGCATCGGCAGCTTGATGGTTACTAAGAAGCGATAAAATTGAGTCCCTATTCATTATAGTTCGGTACCATTCCACTGATTTATTACTTGGCATGCATTCTTAATTTTTACAGATAAATCCAAAGTTGCTGAAAGGTTTTCTTTAGAAAGATATGGGCAGATTTTTTCTGCAAATGTGACCTTACCATTAAGGAACTTTTGCCCTTCTTTTTCTTGGATTTTATTCAAGTAGTCTGAAAAATTTTGATATTGCTTGAGTGGGGGTAATATTTGTTTTTTATAAAATGATGTCAGAGCTTGAAGTGGAATATAGTTTTCAACTTCTTTTCCTGATGTTAGCCAACCAAACCCGCTGATATTCCCAATCTCCGACAAAATACGTCGTTTAGTA
>JAYSTY010000456.1:0-2259 GCA_043719385.1 Blastocatellia bacterium
TCATCGGAATGATTCCTTTGCTCGGACGTTTTTTCACCACACCGCGCCAAACTTCCAGCTTGAGCGACATCGTTATTACGGTGACGCCGCACATCATTCACGCGCCGGAAATTACGCAGGAAGATCATCTCGCGCGGATGAGTGGTAATCAGAAATCCGGCCTCACACCAACGATTGTGGACGTTGTACAGGCGGCCTTGTCAGAAGAAGATCAGGAGCGTCAACGCCGCCTGCAGGGACAACCACTGGAACCAAATATTCCGGTGCGGGTGGTCGAATTAAATGCGCCCGCCACCAGTTCAATGCGCCAAACAGAGATTGCCAAAAAGCTCAGCAACCTGAATCGCCCCGCGCCGACGCTCATCAACAATCCAGCCCCGGTGGCTGCGACATTGGCGCAACCTGAGCAGGAAAATAGCGCCAATGCGCCGGAAATGCCGGCGGTCAAGCTCACGCTGTTGCCGCCCGCAAAGCTGCCCCAGGTCGGCGAAACGTTTGTGCTGACGATGATGGTGAATGGCGATGCGTTGTTGCAGGGCACACACATCGCGCTGGATTTCAATCCGGCATTGTTGCGCTTCAAAACCGCGCGCGAGGGAGGGTTATTTGGTGCGCGTGTGGCGTTGCAACAACAGACCAGCACAGGCCGCATCCAGTTGCAATTACAGCCCGTGTCCGAACGCGCCGCCGCGGTCGTCGCGCAAGGCCAGCTCTTACAACTGGAATTTACTGCGCTCGCGCCTGGGGCAACACAAATTGATTTCAACCTCAATGAAACAGGTTTACAGGTTCAAGGCGAAACTCCCGTCCAACTGAAAGCAAAGGCGGCGCAGTTCACCATTGTGCCGCAGCAATAGATGTCGTGTTTATGATTAACCAGAATGCACAAACACAAGCAATCACCCCACGCCGTTCGTGGCTGTTATGGCTGGGGCCATTGCCCCTGCTGTCCGCCACCACTGCGTTAGCGATTATCAGCGGCGGTCAAATTTTTCGCGGGCTGTTATTGAGTGGTGCCTTGTGGTTGATGACATTGCCGTTGCTGTACAGCCTGGAAGCCGGAATGTTGGCGATGATGATGTTTGAACCACTGCGCGGTTTTTTGCGGCGCGCACAATTTATTTTTGTCGAATACACAACGGCTGACCCGATTCATTTGGTGACGCCATTACTGACTGTGCTGGCTTTTACGATTCTGCTTTGGAAAAGGCGTGAACGAATCTTTTTTGGCATCCCATTAGCATTACCAGTTAGTGTCTTAGGGATAATTTTCTTCATTCAAATCTTCAATCCGTCTCAGGGAGGTCTGTTTGTCGGTTTTTCAGGCGCAATGTTCATTCTGCTGCCGATGGCCTGGTTTTACTTTGGACGCGAGATGAAAACGGAGCTAATGCCAACGGCGTTGTGCTTGATCGTTGTGATGGGGCTTATTGGCTCAATTCATGGTCTGTACCAGATTATGGTGGGCTATCCTGAATTTGAAACCTACTGGATTCAAAATACTGATCATTACGAATCCATCGCCGTCGGACATGTGACTCGTGCGATAGCAACTTTTAATAGTGCCGAAGAATGGGGGCGTTACGCACAATTTGGAGCGCTGATCGCTTTCGGTTTTGCTTTCGGAGCCAAACAAATTATACGGCGCGGCGGCTGGGTGTTGGCGGGACTGGCATTGTGCGGTGTCCTGATTATCAGCGGACAACGTTCCTCTATTTTCGGGTTCTTGTTCGGACTGGCAACTTTCATCCTGATGGGCGCACGTAACTGGCGCATCGCCCTAGGGCGCGGAGTGCTGATGATTGTAGCCGTGCTGGTCATCACGATGGTTGTCAAACCACCATCGGAAGCCGATATGTGGAACAAGAGTAAGGAAGATAAGGTCGGAACAATGCTGTCACACACGGCGCGTGGAACCTTGCAGCCAACCAAAGAAGGAAGCGTAGAGGATCGTTTTAATATTTGGACAAAGCTCCTGACCAGAAATGTACCAGCCCATCCCTTTGGATCGGGACTCGGCGCTGGCACTGTATCCGCCATGCGTTATGCTGGAGTCGAAGACCCGATTGACAGTTTTTTCCTTGTCCTGGTGGTGGGGTGTAGCTTTCCGGTAGCCATATTATTTTTTTGGATACTTGTACGCGCCACAACAATTTCCATTCGCAACTTCAAACAGGCTCTCCCTGAAGCTCCTGAAGCAACAGTCCGACGCATCGTGGCTGCGCTTATGCTCATGTTGTTTCTCAATAGTATCTTTGG
>JAYSTY010000457.1:0-5438 GCA_043719385.1 Blastocatellia bacterium
CTCTTACTGCGTGCGAGCTTCTGCATTAGGAATTGGTAAAGAGAATTATTCAGGCTGGTTTGCGCATTGAAAATTGGAGTACCTGCTGATTTTTATCAAGTGTGGCTTTGCGTTGTTTTCGCTCAGATTTATCAGCGTACATAGCAACATCAGCCTGCTCCATCAGTTCTTTTAATGTCGTCTTATTTCCATCACATTCGATGGCCCCAATGCTAATGCCACCGCGTGCAACTTTTCCATCCTCAGTGACCACCTCGTGATGATCTACGGCGTCTTTAATACGCTCAATAACATCAGTAATTTCCTGAAGAGAAGTGTTTGGCAAAATCGCAATGAACTCATCGCCGGCGTAGCGGCCCAGAAAATCTGTAATCCGCAACTGACTCTTAATCCGCTCAGAAATTTCAATCAGGAAAACATCGCCGATATGATGCCCCAGCTTATCATTGATTGCTTTGAAGCCATCCAAATCCATCATCAGAAAACTAAAGGGTTGCGCCGTGCGACGAGCACGTTCAGCCTCAATATCAAAGGCCTGAAGAATGGCACGGGAATTTGGCAAGCCGGTCAACCGATCAGTATAGGCGCGCGCTTCTGTGGCTTCGTAATGCAAAGCATTGGCAATGGCATCACCAGCCAACCGCGCCACCGCTTCAACCAAACGAATATGTTCGCTTGAGTATTCAGGCAGGTCAGCGTGATAGAGCGCAAGTACGCCGAGAGACTCTTCTCCCTTTGTCAACGGAACAACCAGTGAAGTGCGATAACTCACCATGGAAAATAGTTGCAGCGCCTGTAAATCAGGTTGTGGGTTGATATTAAAGAGTGGCGTCTGACTCAGGAAAACCTTGCCAATGGTACCGTTCCCCTGCTCTATCACTTGCTCCTGAAAATTCTCTGCATAATTCCCTAAAACCTGTACAACTTTCAGCACGTCACTTTCTTTTTCTTTGAGCAGGACAGCACTGGTGGTCGAAGGGACAAACTCACAAAGGCGCGCCAGCAAAACATCCAGCGTCTCGCTGAGTGATAAACTCCGCCCTACTGTTTGCGCCAATTCGTACAGCATCACGACTTCACGATGCACCCCGGAAATTTGCTCCAGTGATTGCGCATAGCCGCCCGCTGGCACGAAGTTACGCTGTTTTTCGCCCGCCTTATTTTCTGTAGATGAGGGCTGATCAGATGAAGATGCGGGTTGCCGATTTTGTGTCCAGGCAGCTATCTCAGCTTCAAATTCCGGCAAATGTGCAATAAACGTTTCAACTACTTGAGGATCAAAAAGGCTCGCTGAACTCTCGCGTAACCAATTAATTGACTGCTCCAGATTTAGTGCCTGACGATAGCTGCGACTCTCGCGCACGGCGTCAAAGCAATCTGCCACGCTGAGGATCCGTGCCATCAGCGGGATTTCTTCCCCCCTTAATCCATCAGGGTAGCCTTCGCCATTCCACCGTTCATGATGATGACGCACAATCGGGACAACGGGATAAGGGAAATTTACCTGACTCAAAATCTCCGATCCGATCACCGTGTGCATTTTCATCTTTTCAAGCTCAGCCGGAGTAAGTTGTCCCGGCTTGTTGAGAATGTGGTCGGGGACGGCAAGCATTCCCACATCGCGCAGCATGGCCCCGGCCTCTAGTGCCTGAGTTTCCAACTCCGAGAGATTGAGGTGCCGCGCCAAACCTCGCACATATATTTTGACGCGATCTGCATGCCCCGCGCTCGTGCCACTCCGCGCATCAATCGCCAGCGTCAGCGCCCGCACCGTCGCCAAATTCAGCCCGTTAATTTCTTCGATTTTGTGTAATTTTTCTTCGACCTTCTGATTATATTGGCGATAGGAAAGATAAATGATGACCAAAACCGGCAGCGAGGCGATCACAGAAAACCAGCCGAATCGCTGCATGCAGGCATACAAAATAATGGAAAAGGCGGCGAGCGGATAATAGGTAATGGCGATCCAAAGATGATTGTCTACCAACTGTCGCCAGATAGAGCGACGGTATCGCAGCGCGATCAAAGCTGCCAGGAGCAATGAGTTAATGACAAAATGAACGGTGGTGGCGACCAGCAAAGGCAGAACCAGGGTGCGCGTTTGATGATTTAGTCCGTCATACGGAAGGTGTCCTCCTAAGCGCATCATTAGTCCATAAGTCTGAGAGGTAGCAAGAATGGAGAGGGCAATCATCGCCAGGGTAAAAAGATTGCTTTGCCATCTTTTGACTGTCCGAATCGAAGCGATCAGCCCGTCTATGCCGCCCCAGACAATTGCCGCCTGGGGGCCATATATCATCATGAGCAGAAAAGTCAGCGCATCGGAAAGTGAAACTGATAACTGCCGTTTGTGGCCCAGTTTCATCCCAGGTGTTGTAATATGAACGGGTTTGAGGCTGACAATAACCACAGCCACGCCGAACAGCGCAATTTCCAGCAAGGCCTTTCGTTCAAAATTGAAAAATAAACGCGCAAGATTTTCCAGCCAGACAATCCCGCCCAGGACGGTGACGATCCACTGAAAAATGACTGACTGAATTGTTTGCTGCGACCCAGGTTTCACCAAACGTTAACTCCTGCCGCTAAACACATCATTGCTTAAATCAGGCTGTTCAATTTGCTAATTAAGGACTGGGGCGAAGACACTGGAGGGGCGAGGACTGATTTGCCAAATACACGTTGACAGCTTTGAAGGCTGAAACAAGTGTGTATCAATTATACACGAATCACTTTTCCTGATAAACAATCAATTTCAAAATAATTCCCAGCACCTGGCAGTGAGCCGCCCAGCCCTGCTCTCTGCCCTGCACCCAGCCTGCCTGACAACTAGGCTGGCAGAAGAATTAAGCCTGTGAGGTGTTCAGCTTTTATGATGAATTTCTGATTTGTGGCGTGACAATTGGAAAGGTGAGAAGATTAAGACTGAGTAAATTAAGTTGCAAGTAACTCAGCAAAGCCTCATCTGCAATCGTCGGAAAGCTTTGAGCGCTTGCGTGTAGTTGTGGTTTTTATCGTAAGCAGCTTTGTAACAATTCATGGCACGCATTAAATCACCGTGCTGCTCATAAATCCGCCCTAAATTAAAATGAGCATAAAAATAACAGTCATATCGTTGGACCTGAAGTGCTTTTTCCAGCCAGGGAATCGCCCCGAAATGATCGCCCCTTTGCATTAAATAAGCGCCGATGTCGTTATAGGGATTACCAAATTCAGGATCAACTTCGATGGCGCGCTGACAATCTTCGATGGCTTCATCAAGCCTGCCCTGATAACTCCTCGCCCAGCCACGAAAAGTGTACGCCTCAGCGGTTGGATAAATTTCAATGGAGTGCGTATACAGTCTGATGGCTTCGTCAAGCTCGCCTCGCTCCTGCGCAGAATAAGCCATTTGCCACCAGCGCGTAGCCTCGTCTTTCAGAATTTGCGCCTGCAACTCGTTCTCAAAATCAACTTCATCAGACATAAATATTATTTGGCAACGTTTGGATTTGGACTCATAAATACCAGCAAAGTTAATCGTGCAGCGCTGGAATTGCGAACGCCATGAGCCTGTCCCGCAGGAGCAAGCACAATTTGCTGCTGGCTCAATTCCTGCTCTTCTTCGCCCACTAAAAATGCGCCGCACCCATCCAGAACGTAATAAATTTTGTCCGCTTCAGCGTGGGAGTGTGGCTTTTGCTCCTGACCAGGTTCCAGACAATAAACATCGCAGAAGAAATTTGGCGTTTCGTACAAATTTACCTTCTGCATTTTTTCCGCCGCAAAGCGTACTTGTTCAAAAATATTTTTGGCATCCATAAAAAGCAACGCACGCCAAATGCGTGCGCTCCTGATCCAAGGTTAAAGACATTCAATTACTTCATTTTGAATGAACGAGTAATCAAATCCGTTTGACTGCGCAGCGCCTTCATCGTGTCACGATTACCCGTGAAGCGCAGGACATAAACCGTTGTTTCGTCCACCATTAAATAATAATTCCGCCCCATTTTTGGCCGTCCGCCCTGGGTAAAATCATAAGCGGTCATAATGGCAGGAATTTTTCCGCCGCTCACCGTGAATTCCTCCAATGCACCTTTCGTATAGCCAGGCAGAAAAGTCAAACTTTGACTCTCATCGCGTCTGGAAGCGTCAATTAATTTTGAGCCTTTTTCGACTTCCACGCGACGAATTTTGAGCAGGCCATCTTCCCTGATTTTTTTGTAAACAATTTCTATCTGCTTACGACTTACCCCGTTGGTAATTTCGATAGCCTGCCAGTCATCATTTGGCAAAGTCAAAGTAAATTTATTATCGGGGTCAGCCACAATTTTATCATTTGTTTGAGCCTGAGTTGGCTGAAACTCCGAAAACCCGCAACATAATCCGAGCGCAATAAATGCGAGAAAGCAAAACCTCACAAACATTTTGGATTCTCCTTAATTGGTAGTGTGCTGACTATTCAGCAAAATTAATTTTTTTCCGGTCGCTTGTTCGATGGCTGCAATTTGAATGGCGAGCAACTGTTCAATTCCCGCTTCAGCCGCCGCAATAAGTTCATTCATTTGCGCACGGCTAAACGGCTCCGTTTCGGCTGTCCCCTGCAATTCAACGAAACGACCATCGCCCGTTCTAATCACATTCATATCAACCTCGGCGCGTGAATCTTCGGTATAAGCCAAATCCAGTAACACTCGGCTGTCAACCAAACCGACACTCACCGCAGCCACCAAATCGCGTAACGGCAGCCGGGCAATTTTCTGCTCTTCAACTCGTTTATGAAGCGCCAGTGCCAGCGCCACAAAGCCACCCGTAATCGCCGCTGTGCGCGTTCCGCCATCCGCCTGGATCACATCACAATCAATCATTACCGTGCGTTCACCCAGTGCCGCCATATCAACGACTGCGCGAAGGCTTCGCCCAATCAGGCGTTGAATTTCGTGCGTGCGACCTGATAATCCGCCGCGTGTCACTTCGCGTGAAGTGCGCGTTTCTGTCGCCCGTGGCAACATTGAATATTCTGCTGTCACCCACCCCGCGCCTTTGCCTTTCAGGAAATTCGGCACTTTTTCCTCCACGGTAGCGTTGCAAATAACACGGGTCGAGCCGACTTCAATCAGCACCGATCCTTCGGCGTACTTAGTGAACCCTGGCGTGATTTTGGTTGCCCGTAAAGCTAATGGTGAACGCCCATCAAGACGGGTGAATTCCGACATGTTCTAATACCTCAACTGCTTCTAAATGCTCTAACTGATGACCCAGAAATCTTGCGGCGATGCCGTGAAATCTGGTTGCCGCATCCGTTACATAAAATTGATTCCAGCCCTTTTCAGTTTGTTGATTGAGCAATTCGCTGGTCTGCAAAATTGCATAAATTTCCGCCGCCGTAGCCGCTCCCGAATCAATCAAACTGACGCCTGCTCCAATTGTTTCAGCAATGACAGGTTTTAGCAAAGGGTAAT
>JAYSTY010000458.1:0-5391 GCA_043719385.1 Blastocatellia bacterium
GTTATCAGACGCTGGTACGCGGCTATCAAAATTCCGATCATCGTTAACGCGCCAAAACAATCCGTAATGAACGATTGAAAATAGAGATAAAACGCGCCCTGCATAATCGGAATACCGAAATCGTCGTGGATTAACACTACGGTTGTGGCAATCGTCAGAACAATGAATCCGGTATAAATTAAGGTATGAAAAATCGCTGCGTATTTATCGCGGACGGTTCTTTGCTGGGCGGCGGCGTGAATTAATAATCGTTTGATTCTTGCGGCGGGGCGATCAAAGCGGTCAGCAGGCATTCCGCGCTTCCACAGAGCAATGCGCTGGTATAAACCATACGCCGCGATGATGACGGAAATAAGCAGGAAAAGGTAAATCAATTTACCGTAACTGATGTTCCAATAAACTTCTCTGGTAGCGGTTGCGTAGTCCATAATTTACGCGCAAGGCAAATATAGCCTGCAAGAATTCTCATCCACGAAGCCACACGAAGAGGCGAAGGGGCGACCGGGCGATGGGGCGACAAGGCGATCAGGTTTTTCTCGCGCCGCATCGCCCTTTCGCCGTTTCGCTTTTCTTCGTGCCATTTCTTGTCGCTTCGTGGAAAAATATTTTCTTCGACTTGATAGATTATTTTTGCGATTTAGCCAGTGCTTCCTGCAACAGCGGCAGGACTTTTCGATAGTCTTCGACAATCCCAAATTTGCAATGCTTGAAGATCGCGGCATCTTTATCAATATTGATGGCAGCGATAACTTTTGCATCGGACATTCCCGCCAGATGCTGGCTCGCGCCGTGAATCGCAATCGCCAGATAAAGTTGTGGCGCGACTTTTTTTCCTGTCTGCCCAACCTGCCACGAGGGCGGACACCAGCCCGAATCACAGGCCGCACGCGACGCAGCAACCTGACCATTAACTAATTTCGCCAGGGCTTTTAAATCTTCAAACGGTTCAGGGCCGCCCAACCCTCGCCCACCGGAAATAATGACTCGTGCATCTTCTAATCGCGCTTCACCCGTCGCCTCAGATTTTCTTTCGATAATGTTAGTTCGGGCTTCAGGAAGATTAATCGTGATTTGATTCACTTCTGCGGTTCCGGCGGCAGGAGCAGGATCGAAGGAACGCGCCCGTAACCAGAGCACCGCCGGAGTGCGTTTGAGTTCGATGACAGCTTCGGCTTTACCACCATAAACACCGCGCCGCGCACGAATATTTCCATCCTGCACGCGGACAGCAACTACGTCTCCTACTGCGCTGCCTTTCAAACGATGAGCAAGGCGCGGAGCGATTTCCTGACTGTAAGTATCGTTGCTGAGTAGAACTGCCTGCGGTGCTAATCCCTGGCAAACCTGTGTGAGTGCCGCCAGATAATTTTCAGTTTGATACTCTGACAATTCAGGATTGGCGGCAACTGTTATGACATCCACAACCGCCTGTGCCGCCTCCATCATCGCTGCGTCAGGTGTGCCGACAATAATTGCATGCAACTTAGCGTTGAGAGATTCGGCTAAGCGGCGTCCGGCTCCGGCGACTCCCTGCGCCGCACGATCAAATCCATTTTTCGCAAATAAACAAATAACTACGTTCATAATTTATTTTCAGGTTGAGCGATAAAAAAATCGCAAGCTAAAAGTTTACGCTACATGGCTCGCGTGACTTCAAGCACGCGTTGCGCTAACTGATTTACGCGCTCTTCCAGCGTATCACCCGTGACAAATTCGCAGGAGGATTCTTTGACGGGAACGCCTAATTCCGCTACTTCATAGTAAGCTTCAGAACTGTCCACGCCTAAATCGCCGAGACTCCATTTCGTCAATGGTGTCCGAAACGACATCATCACATCGCGGGTTTTGGGCACACGCGGGACATTATGCTCATCGTTCGTAATGCTGATCACAAGGGGCGTTTGCGCGGCGACGATTTCAAAGCCGGAATCTGTTTGTCGTTTCAGTTTCAGATTGCTGCCATCTGCTGTAATGGTGTCAACAAAAGCGACAAAGGGAACCCCTAATTCTTCGGCCAATAAACCACCGGTTTGCCCAACACCCCAATCGCCCGACTCACGACCAACCATCACCACATCAAACGCGCCAAGCTTGCGGATCGCCGCACCCAGAGTACTCGCAACTGCCAGCGGGTCAGGATTTGATTTGCCATCGTTGACAACTAAAACTGCTTCGTCGGCTTTCATCGCTAATGCTTTGCGCAACACATCTTCACCGGATTCAGGCGCAAAACAAAGCCCCGTAATTTTTCCACCGCCAACTTTTTCTTTAAATTGCAAAGCCGTTTCCAGCGCGTTTTCGCAAAAGATATTGGTCACTAAATTCGCTGAGCCGCGCACGGCTTCTTTTGTCGCGGCATCAACTTTGAAATCACGCGACGGAATATCAGGATCAAGAATTTGTTTGAGACAAACGATAATATTCATAGTTGTAGAGATTTTACTTCGAGATATTCTTCAAGACCGAATTTACCAAACTCACGTCCATTGCCGGATTGTTTGTAACCGCCGAATGGTGCGAGTGGATTAAATTTTCCGCCGTTGATGTCAACTTGTCCGGTGCGTAAACGACGAGCGACGCGTTTGGCCCGCTCAGCATCACCTGACCAGACGCCGCCAGCCAGGCCATAAACCGTGTCGTTGGCAATTCGTACCGCGTCCGCTTCGTCTTCGTAAGGAATGATCGAAAGCACCGGGCCAAAAATTTCTTCTCTGGCAATTGTCATTTCGTTATTTACGTTGGCAAAAACCGTCGGCTTCACGAAATAGCCTGTTTCCAGGCCTTCGGGCGCTTCTACTCCACCTGTGACCAGCGTTGCACCTTCGGCAATTCCCTGCTTGATGTAATTGCGAACGCGTTCAAGCTGTGTCGCCGAAATCAATGGGCCAAGTCTGGTGCCGTTAATTTTCGGATCGCCCGGTTGAAATTTCTCCGCCGTAGCTTTGGCAATCTGCACCGCTTCATCGTGCTTATCTTTTGGCACGAGCATGCGCGTATGCGCCGAGCAGGTCTGGCCTGAATTGAAATAACAATTTGCCACGCCAGCGCTGACCGCTTTCGCCAAATCAGCATCATCAAGAATAATATTCGCGGACTTGCCGCCGAGTTCCAGCGAGACGCGCTTAATACTTTGCGCCGCCAGTTCACTGACTCGTTTGCCGGCGCGAGTTGAACCGGTGAATGAAATCATGTCTACGTCAGGATGTGACGCGAGGGCTTCACCAACGACTGGCCCAAAGCCTGTGACTAAATTAAAAACTCCGGCCAGCAATCCGACTTCAGCAATAATTTCGGCTAAGACAAACGCTGTCAGCGGAGCCACTTCGCTGGGCTTCAAAATCACTGTGCATCCGGCAGCAAGGGCCGGCGCAACCTTCGCCACAATTTGATGCAGGGGATAATTCCAGGGCGTAATGCAACCCACAACTCCGACAGCTTCGCGGACGATTAACGAATTGTTGACCTGTTCCTCAAACACAAAATCGCTGAGCATTTGCACGTAAGAATTCATCACGGCAATGGGCAGTCCGGCCTGGACACCAAACGCCAGCGGCATCGGCATTCCAACCTCGTCGGCGATAATTTCCGCAATTTCTTTTTGGCGGACTAAAAGTTTTTCCGTGATGCTTTTGAGATAATTTGCACGCGTTTCGACCGAGGTAGTTGACCACGAATCGAAGGCAGCCTTTGCCGCCGCCACCGCCGCGTCAATATCTTCCGCAGTTCCCGCCGGAATCCGCCCCATCACTTCTTCTGTAGTTGAATTAATAACGTCAATTGTCTCGGTTGCCGAAGGCGCTACCCATTGACCGTTAATGTAAAATTTATCATGAATTTTGACGTTTGGGCTGATTGCCGTTGCAGACATAATTACCACCTTTCATTGACACGTGACGGGGAAAAGGCTTACCTTACCGACCGGTAGGAAGGTTGTCAAGTCCTCCTATTTTTTTTGATATTTCCGACACAATTTACCTGAAAGGATTCGCATGAATTTTGACTTCTCGCCTAAAGTCACAGAGCTACAAAAACGTCTGGTAGCTTTTATGGACGAACATATTTACCCGAACGAAAAATTATTTTACGCCCAGATAAACGAGGGTGACAGATGGCAACCCGTACCCATTATCGAAGAACTCAAGCCCAAAGCCAAAGCCGCTGGATTATGGAATTTGTTCATGCCGCTGGAATCTGATCCCGAAGGAATCTATGGCGCGGGACTAACAAATTCTGAATACGCGCCACTGTGTGAAATTATGGGTCGTGCGCCGATGGCCGCCGAGGTTTTCAACTGCTCTGCTCCCGATACAGGCAATATGGAAGTGCTGGTGCGTTATGGAAATGAAGAGCATAAAGAGCGCTGGCTCAAACCATTACGCAACGGCGAAATTCGCTCGTGTTTTGCCATGACCGAGCCGGAGGTTGCTTCCTCTGATGCAACCAATATTCAATCCAGCATTGCCAAAGAATCCAGCATCGAACGCGATGGTGATCATTATGTGATTAATGGTCGTAAGTGGTGGACATCTGGCGCTGGCGATCCGCGCTGCAAAGTGGCAATTTTTATGGGCAAGACTGATTCCACTGCCCCAAAACATAAACAGCAATCCATGATCGTCGTGCCAATGGATACGGCTGGCATAAAAATCCTGCGGATGTTGAGCGTGTTTGGTTATGACGACGCTCCGCATGGACATGCCGAAGTAGTCTTTGAGAATGTGCGCATCCCGGTTGCCAATATTTTATTGGGCGAAGGGCGCGGCTTTGAAATTGCTCAGGGTCGTTTAGGGCCGGGACGAATTCATCATTGCATGCGCTTAATCGGCATGGCGGAACGTTCACTTGAGGCAATGTCTCAGCGCGTGCTGGTGCGTGTCGCGTTTGGCAAAACAATCGCTGAGCAGGGTACGATTCGCCACGACATCGCTGAATCAAGGATGGAAATTGAACAGGCGCGTTTGTTGACGCTCAAGGCCGCTTACCTGATGGATACGGTTGGCAACAAAGTCGCACGCAACGAAATTGCGATGATCAAAGTCGTCGCGCCAAATATGGCGTTGCGCGTCATTGATCGCGCGATTCAGGCGCACGGCGGCGCGGGCGTTTGTCAGGATTTCGGCGTCGCTTCCGCCTGGGCACACGCCCGAACTTTACGCCTGGCCGATGGCCCTGATGAAGTGCATCGGGAAACAATTGCTAAGATTGAATTGAAGAAATACACCGCATGAAAATCAAAGATAAAGTCGTAGTTGTGACTGGCGGAGCAAACGGCATCGGTCGTGCGCTCTGCCAGCGTTTTTCGAGTGAAGGCGCAAGAGCCGTCATCGTTTCTGATCTGGATGCCGCCAATGCGCAACAGGTCGCGGACGAAATCGGCGGCGTAGCCATCAC
>JAYSTY010000459.1:0-5384 GCA_043719385.1 Blastocatellia bacterium
TCGGCGTTCATTTTGTACTGCGGAAAACCTGCTGCGTCATATACACCAACCAGTTTCTGGCGTTCCGGTTGTTTGTCTGCTTCCAGCACTGTGTTGTCCGCAGGCGTCGTTTGTAAAGCTTTGACAGTGCCGCTAAGTGCGCCAATCAAACTAAAACCGGAGCATTCATGATCGGCAGTGACCAGCACCAGGGTTTCGCCATTTTGTGCGGCAAAGTTTTGTGCGACTTCGACAGCATTATCAAATTCGATGGTTTCCAAAATCGCACGGTCGGCATCCATCGCGTGTGATTGCTTATCAATGTGCGCTGCTTCTACCGTCAGCACAAAACCTTTGTCGTTTTTGCGCAGGACACGAATCGCCGCTGCTGTCATTTCCTCTAACATCGGCTGATCCGGTGCGCGATAATCATCCACGACATACGAAGTTGTTCCCTCCAACGGGATATGGCGGCGTTTCGCCAGCTTATCCAGCGCAGTATTCATATTGCCGTATGCAAACAACCCAAGCAGTTTATCAGGCGGGTTAAGCATGACATCACCCAGGGTCGGAACATTGTCGGCATAAGCAAAGCCGGCATTCTTGAAATCCTGAAGCAAATCGCGGGTGGGATCAGCCGTACCAGCGACAGGCAAATTCCACGCACTGACCAAATCATTCGGCAGCGCAGGATAATCGCTGCCTGCTGCACGACTTGATCCGAATTGAGTAGAAGGTAAAAACCAGCGGCGACCACCTCCCAATAATACCTGCAAACCCGAACCGAAATTTCCTCTGCGCTGCGCGTCAGCTTCATCCAGATATTGATCGCAGATGCCCGTGCCTGCGCCACGATTCCCAGTGTGAATCGCATTCGCCGCAGGCGTAGCGTCTTCCACATCGGCAGTAGAAACGATGCCCGTAGATTTGCCGAGTGTGCGATGCAGGTACTCACTCAAATACTCAATGCGCGGGTAAAAAAACGGATTCGTGATATGTGCGGGATACACGCCTTCCTGACCATTGAAGTTGTGATTACCGGAAACATAGCCCGACATCCCCGGCGCTGAATCCGTGACGATGCTATTGAGTGAATGGGTCGTCACCATTCCCAAACCAGGAAATTGTTCCATCGCCAAAAAACCGTTTGGACGGCCTGCAGTGACGCCGTGTTTGACCAGGCGCGCGGCGGTGCGATGGGATTGCCCCATGCCATCACCAAGCATGATGATGATGTTTTTGATCGCCTTGCGATTATTGCTGGCGCGGTCGAGGGACATTTCAACCTCAGCGACATTATTATTTTCTGCGCGTGTTGTCCGCGCCGTTTGTGCGGAAGCGTTCAGGCCATAACTGGAAAGTGGGTCAAGAATTTCAAATGCCGCGAGAGCTTCGACGCTTCCGGTCGCATCGGTAAACGTCGCGCGAATAATGTGAAAGCCAGGGCGTCGGTTGGAATAACCACGTAGATTGAAGCCGCCCCAGCCTGCCGTCGTGATGCCATCTGTCGTCATGGAATTTTGCACGCCGGAAGTAAAATCCAGCGCCCGGCCATCAATTTTGATCGTTGCGGAATATGGGCCTGTGCCTTTGCCCTCGACGCGCAAATCAAATTTCTGACCGATTAAAAAACGCGCACCGTCGGGTGGCGTAATGGAAACTTCTGTTGGCAGGGCAAGTGCCGCGTGGCAAATACCGAAGGCCAGGGTGAGCAACAATGTGCAAAATAACTGTTGCAGCGCAAATCTCATGGGGTATTTCTCCTTTTGTAAATGAGGTTAGTAAGTTTGGGTTTCAAGTTATGTGGATTACGTCGTGTCACAGGAACGGGCGATGCGAGGATCAGACGAATCGGAGCAGTAGCGTTCTCTGCCTCGCTACTGCTCCCGATTTCAAGCCTGCCCGTCACCGCGAGTACACGGGCGATAAAAGGAATCTTTTTTCCTTTCATCACTGGCGCGATTACAAGTACGGAAGCTATTGGCAAATCCCCAATACCAGCGCCGCTTTCATCGCATTTGACCGGACGAGCGCACAAATAAAAAGCGCCGGTTGGGCCGTCTTCCATTTGCGCCATAAAGCCCACGATGCGGACCTGTTTCTCATGCAAGCGCAACAACTTTTCCGAGGGTTGTAAAGTGTTGGGAGTTGGCGCAAAAAACTCCTGAAATGACAACGGTTCAGCTCGTGGACTACGCACGATATGATGAGCTGACTGCGGATACGCGGTAAGTGTTGCCGCACACACGATGACAAATAAAGTCCAGGACTTCAGCATAAAATTTCTTGTTGGCGAAAAACTGATTTTGAGAATTGAGTAAAATTGAAGCTTATTGCAGGGATGTTAGAACGAGCTTACGCCGACCTTAAATTAAGTTCAAATCAGCGCTGGCTTCCTGTTTTTGTGGCAGCCTTGCCAATGATTTCAACTCGCCTGCATCAGCACATTTCACACTGCAATATAATTCTTCATCCTCGCCAATGATGTAACTCAAAGGCAATACGTCATGCCCGCAATACGCGCAGTCATCTTCACTATGTCTCGCCATATTCGTTCTCCTTTAGCGCCATCGCGCATATTTTTTGATTAATCAACCTTCACGCTCCAATGATTTTGATACCGGACTGTCAGCTTTTCCATTTCCAGCAACACGAGCACATCCGCCGTGCCAAACGCGGCATCGAAGGCGGGCGGACTACAGATCATTGCGCCAGCGCGCAAATAACCTTTGATGACAGGAGAAAGTTGTCGTGACATCGTGCGCGGCTCGTTGCCTGTTACCGCATTTTCGTTGATGTTCATCCGACACGCTGGGACAGGTTGCACACGATAACTTTCCGGTGCGAAGTGATGAGCGCGCAAATAAGCATAGAGCGGCAGAATTTGTTCCACCTCAGATTGATGCAGGCTGCCGCAACCGAACAGATAGCGAATGTCGCGTTGCCGGGCATATTCGATGATCGCGTGCCAGAGCCGTGAAATTGTGGTGGCATTACGATGCGAATGCGCTACGCATGAACGCCCCAACTCCAACAATTCGCCGGGCAGATTTTTGAGCTTCGTCAAATCAAATTCATTTTCAGAGTAGAAGCCGATATTACGTTTGGCAACGCTTTGCCGCAGCAGGCGATACGTGCCTACGACTTTGCCCGTTGGCACATCTTTTACGATCAGGTGATCGCAATACGCATCATACGCATCGGTATCGTAGCCCCGATCATAAGATGCCAGCAATCCTTCCTGTAATTCGAGATTGAAGACTTCAAAGCGCAGGCGTAACGCCGCGTCAATTTCGGCGAAGGTTGTTGCCAGTTTGATCTCCAGCGTGTCTGTGCGAAGCAGGGTAGTAGAATGATGCTGAATTAACGTTGTCATGTGGTTCTTAATATAAAGAGAAAAAAAAGCGGCGTACCCCGCCAGGTTGCTGACCTTGCTAATTCTCAGTCCGCCGCATTGTTAGAGACGCAGTGACACAATAGTCCAACGATATTGATTTTATTTTAGGTCAGTATGAGGTGAGTGTAATTTTTCAGTTAAGCAAATATTAATCAGCAAATTGTTACCACACACTGTAAAATAACTTCTCTCCCGAAATAATTTTTGGCGCAAATTTGCCGAAGCAAATTTATTTATTTGTTTTACTCATCACACCGAAGACAAGCATGAAAAAAATAACTCCCTTTGGCGCATTGGAAATTCTTGATGCGCATACACATTTCTTCTCCCATAAATTTTTCACTACGCTCACCGGGCAATCTGCTGCGCTCAGCAAAGAGCCTGATCCCGTGGCGCAGGCGGGAGCATTAACCGGCTGGACGATGCCGCCGCACGATCCGACGCAATTGGCTGAAGTTTGGAAACAGGAGTTGGATCGGCATGAAATTTCAGCGGCGATGATGATAGCCAGTGTGCCTAATGATGAAGAATCTGTTGTCGCCGCAGTGACCGCTTTTCCTGACCGAATTTTCGGTGGCTTTATGCTTGATTCCACCAAACCTGACGTTGAATCACGCACGAAAAAAGCCTTTGATGATTTAAAACTTAAAGTCGCCTGTCTGTTTCCCGCGATGTTTCATTTCTCAATGGCTGAGAATGAAGGGGTGCGAGCAATTGTCGCGCTTGCCAGCACGAGGCTGAACACTGCCGTTTTTGTGCATTGCGGCGCACTGTCCGTGGGAGTCAGAAAAAAGCTTGGCCTGCCCAGCAAATTCGACATGCGTTTTTCCAATCCGCTGGATATTTACAAATTGGCGGCGGAATTTCCGCTCACTAAATTTATCATTCCGCATTTCGGAGCCGGAATGTTTCGGGAAGCTTTGATGCTTGCCGATCTTTGCCCGAATGTTTATCTGGACACGTCGAGCAGCAACAAGTGGATGGATTACGCCACGTCTCCGGTTGATCTGAAGACAATCTTCAAACAAGCCCTGGCGGTGGTTGGGCACGAGCGTTTGTTGTTTGGCTCCGATTCCTCTTTTTTCCCGCGTGGCTGGCACTCTGATATTTTTTCTGCGCAGCTCAGCGCTCTCGTAGCGCTGGGCATAAGTGAAGAGCAGGCGCAGGCAATCTTCGGCGGCAATCTCAAACGTCTGTTGCAGCCATAATTATTCTTCCTTGTCGTAAAATTTTTTATTGCGTAAACAGTTGAAATATTTTGCGATGAATACCCATATCAAATTGGGAGCAGTAGCATAAATTTTCGGAACAACTCAGGAGGAATTTTCCATGCCAAAAAATATTGTGATCTGTTCGGACGGAACAGGAAATTATGACATCAACGGGCGCGGCACGAATGTTTTCAAGCTGTTCGAAGCGGTAGATTTGAATGGGCATCGCGCCGACCCGCAGAAAACACCACAAGTTGCTTTGTATGACGATGGCGTAGGAACGCAATCCCTGAAACCAGTCAAGCTGATTAGTGGCGCGTTCGGCTGGGGATTGAGCCGGAATGTGAAGCAGCTTTATACCGAACTGGTGCGTGCGTATGAACCCGGCGACAGCATCTTTCTGTTCGGCTTCAGTCGTGGCGCGTTTACGGTGCGAACGCTGGTCGGGCTAATTACTGATTGCGGAATCCTTGACCAAAGTAAGTTTGCCAACGAAGCCGCGTTACAGAAAGCGGTGGAGGAAGCTTACGACGAGCATCGAAAACATTACCGGACTTTCTGGCAGGAACTTTTTGCCAGCAAAAAAAGCAGTGATCCCGGCAGCGTTTTTCGCCGGCGGAAAGCAGCGCAGATTCATTCTTATGATCAGACCACGATTAAATTTATCGGTGTCTGGGATACGGTAGACGCGGTTGGGTTACCAGTGGATGAGCTGACGGATTTTATCAACTATTTCATCTATCGCTTCAAGTTCCCGGATCAGCATCTTCATCCAAAGGTGGAAAAGGCTTGTCACG
>JAYSTY010000460.1:0-5381 GCA_043719385.1 Blastocatellia bacterium
GGGGCCGGTTGCGGTTCCTGCTGCGGCTGCGGCTGCGGCGGGTTTACCTGGACGCGGAATTCCCTGGGGCCAGATCGGGCGATTCGTCCAGACGTGAACTTCTTTGACCGGGCCAATGACGCCAGCCTGAATCCATTCATTAACGAGGGCTGCGCCTTCGCTGGAATGTCCCATATTACCCATCTGCGTGATAGCTTTGGTCCGCGCCGCCGTCTCGCGCAAAACACGCGCTTCGTTCACGGTGTAGGTCAACGGTTTTTCACAATAAACATGCTTGCCTAATTCCATCGCTGTTTTCGCAATTGTCGCGTGCGTATGATCAGGCGTCGCGATGACGATGGCATCAATATCTTTCTGCGCTTCAAACATTTTGCGGAAGTCGGCATGACGTTTCGCACCCTTGTACGCCTCCTGCAATTTTGCCGTTTGCGCCTGGCGTTCTGTCATCGCTTTTTGCGCGTCCGCTTTTTGTTGATCGGTCATCTGCGGAGCATTCGCGCCGCCTGGTCTGCCACCACCGCCACCGCGCTGTCGGCTTAAGCCTTCAACTTCGCGGTCAACGTAGCCGAAGTCCACGTCGCACAACGCCACCATATTTTGACCACCGGCAACGAGTTCGCCGGAATCGGTTTTGCCCTGTCCGCCGCAACCAATCAGCGCGAAATTAACTGTATCGCTGGGTGCGTTGTAGCCGACGCCGCCCAGCACGTGACGTGGGACAATCATCGCACTGAGCGCGACACCAGTTGTCCCCGTAACGAATTTCCGTCTTGAGATTTTATTTTTTTTCATGGTTCTTCCTTTGAAAATTTCCAACAAACTAACAGTTTATCGGACAAGCATTAAGCCAATGCACCTTTGATGTATTGGAAACATTTTCTAACTTCTGCGACCGAATCATCACCCTTGTATTCAAATTCGATGTTCGCAGGAATATTGTATTTTTTCGTTTTGAGTAATTGCAATACCGGTTTGATTGGCGTGTCGCCTTCGCCCCACGGCGTATTTGGGCCGTTATCTTTCTTGCGATCTTTGAGATGCAGGTTAGTGATATGCGCGTGATTTTTTTCGATGTAGGCGATGGGGTCAAAGCCAGCCGCAAAGAAATGTCCAACATCTAAATTCACGGCAAAATATTTCGACATTGCCATCGCCGCTTCAAAACTTTCCGGCTTGGCGAATTCGTTTGGATCAGTCAAATTTGAATGACCATGCATTGAAACGATCATTTTGTGTTTGTCGGCGAATGGCGCGACTCGCTTCGCCGCTTTCAAGGTTGACGAAGCCGTAATGAATTTCGCTCCCAACGCTTTTGCCATCAAAAACCCACGATCAATTTCTTCGTCAGAAAAACGATCATTGAAGCTCAGGTTATAAGCCTGAATCGCAATTCCTGCGGTCTTAAATTGAGCGCGGATTTTCGTAAAATGATCCAGCGGAACGGTCAGCCGCCATTTCTTTGTTTCTTCAGCCGCTTTCTGCATCATCTCACGCCGCGCCGCCTGTTGTTCCGGCGTCTGTTGCGGTGGCCGTCCGCCACCTGGCGGTGGGCCGGGAGGCATGCCGCCACCGGGACCCATATTCGGGCGCGGTTCGACGTGACCGGAAAATAATTCACATTCGCCAATGCCAATGGATTGCATCGCCTTGATCGCGTCATCCAGCGATAAGGTTCTGAAACTATACGATTGAACGCCAATGCGAACGCCATTTACTTTGGAACTTCCCGCGTTGATTGCCAAAGAAAAAGGCAGGCTCAGCAGGGCAAGTTTTCCAAACTCTCTTCTCGAATACATAAGTTGTGTTCCTTTCAAAAGGCACGATTTTTAGTTTGCCAAAGCCAATGATGCGCAGGTACACACAATCTCAGCCAGCTTCGACTTTAAGTGGATTAATGCAATAGACGAGAAGCAAGGTACAACGGTTTCAGAAAAGGGGAAAGACTGCCGTAAGAAAAAGCTCAAGGAAACAGCCAAACCCGGCTCGCTCCGGCTCGCGGTACAGTACCCGGAGCCATAGCGACGGGGTGTATTTTTCCTGTAACTCGTGTGTCCTCGCCTCAGAAGGACAATTTAATGCCATATTAAATTTCGCGTCCGATATATTCAGCCCGTTTGCTGATGACCTTGCCGAAATTCGCGTTGGTAAAATCCACGACCGGATTATCCCAATTGATCTGGTTGAAGGCGTTATACGTTTCGACTGTCTACGCGCAACTCGCCACCGAATTTGATGGAGTGATTACCGCGCTCCAGGTGCAACTGCGCAGAACCGCCCCAGCCCTGTGAATGTTGATGTTGCTAGAACTCGCGGCCAGTACGCCCCAGCCGATTGGTAACGCTGCGCGTTGGCACATCCACCGTATTTTTCTGAAACGAGACTTCCTGCACAGCCTCCATCGAGGCCGTGTACGAAGTTTTGTAGCTTGAGGTCAGCGGTACGCCATCCAGTTGAATATCGTTGGAGCGCGTCGTCTGACCACCAGCGTCAAATTCGTTGGCGTAAGCGTGATGATACGGACGATTTTCTGCCGCTTCTCCACCATTGATCGTCGGGTCGAGCGTCGCGACGTTATAGGGATTACGTCCGCGAATCGGCAACTGGCTAATCATTTCATTGCCAATGGTCGTCGTGTCACTGCTGGAATTGAATTGCACCGTGACAGGCGAATCCACAATGGTGATGGTAAGTGAACCAGTCTGAAGCATCCTGATGTGGTATTATTTTCCATCCATCGAAATAATATTTTTCCCTTAACAAGATGATTAATCAAAAAACTATCAATATTATCGGCGGCGGCTTAGCCGGCTCCGAAGCAGCCTGGCAGGTGGCACAGCGCGGCGTCAACGTCATCCTTTATGAAATGCGCCCGAACAAACCTACCGGAGCGCATCAGACCAGTAATTTTGCCGAACTGGTGTGCAGTAATTCCCTCAAATCCGACGAATTCGGCTCGGCTCCGCGCCTGCTCAAAGATGAAATGCGTGCGGGTGGTTCGTTGCTCGTAAAAATTGCGCACGAATGCGCAGTTCCGGCGGGTGGCGCGCTTTCAGTAGATCGTGAAAAATTTTCTGCGGCAGTCACGGCAACGCTGGAGCAGCAGCCGAACATCGAAGTCCGGCGCGAAGAATTCACGACAATTAATCCGGCAGAAATCACGATCATTGCGGCTGGCCCGCTGGCTTCAGCCGCGCTTGTGGCAGCAATCGGCAAATTAACCGGCGCGAAAGATTTGTATTTCTTTGATGCTATTTCCCCGATTGTTGACGGGGAAACAATTAATTATGACCTCGCTTTCAAGGCAGCGCGGTATGGCAAAGGCGGCGACGATTACGTCAATTGCCCGATGAACAAAGAAGAATATTTACGATTTTATGAGGCGCTGATTGCCGCCGAAAAAGTGAAACCACATTCGGGTATGGACGATGAGGCAAAGTTTTTTGAGGGCTGTTTACCGATTGAGGAATTAGCCCGACGCGGCGTGGACACTCCGCGCTTTGGGCCAATGAAACCAGTGGGCTTAGTTGACCCGCGCACCGGACGCGAGCCGTATGCCTGTGTCCAGTTACGGCTGGAAAATCTGCTGGCGGATGCTTACAACATCGTCGGATTTCAATGCCACATCAAATATGGCGAGCAGAAAAAAGTTTTGCAATTAATTCCAGGGCTTGAGAACGCCGAATTTATTCGCTTCGGACAAATGCACCGCAACACCTATATTTGTTCGCCGCGCCTCCTTAGTAAAACTCTGCAAATGAAAGCGCATCCAAACATTTTCTTTGCCGGGCAGATTTCCGGGATTGAAGGTTATACCGAAGCGATGGCGACGGGAATGCTGGCGGGAATGAATGCCGCACGACTCGCCGTGGGGCAGGAGCCAGCCGCGCCACCACGAGCATCTGCGCTTGGCTCGCTGGTGAATTATCTGGCCCACGCTGACGAAAACCATTTTCAGCCCGCCAATACGACGTTCGCATTATTGCCACAACTCGAACCAGAGCTGCGAAAAAAGACGAAGAAAAAAGTTGACCGTCATCGTATTCAGGTGGAGCAGGGACTCAGGGCATTCAATGACTGGTTAGTTGAAATTGGTGAAGCAAAAGTAATGAGCGCAGAAATATGAAGACAAACAGCACAAGGAAAACGGAAGCCGGAAGTCCGAAGTCAGGGCGAATTTTTCTTTCGCATCTCGCTCAACAAAGTCTTGCCCTTTTTACTTTTGCCCTTTGCCTTTTGCCTTTTGCTTTTTTTTATCGCTCGGCTTTTGCCCAAAGTGGCAACACTCCCAATCCGAAAACTCGTGCACGCCAAACCTCTCAACAACCGCCCAAGCCAGGGCCACAAATTCAACTGCCCGGCCCCGGTTCAAACACCTCCAAAGCAGAACCAAAAGCAGAAGAAGAAACGCTGCGGATTGAAAGTAATCTCGTGACTATTGTGACCAGCATTGCCAATCAATCGGGGACGCCGCTCACAAAATTAGCCTTGGATGATTTTGAGATTTTGGAAGATGGCGTCGCCCAGGAAGTTGCCAGTTTCGCCCGTGATGAGGAAATTCCGCTTCGGCTGATTATGCTTTTTGATGTGAGTTCGAGCGTCAAAAATCAACTACGATTCGAGCGCCGCGCCGCTGCTAAATTCTTTGAGCGTTTGCTGCGCCCACAGGATCAGGCCGCGCTGTTTGCCGTCTCAACCGATGTCACAGTCATTCAGGAATTTACCAATAAACCGCGGGCGCTCACTGAGGCAACGAAGTTGTTACAAGCCAAAGGCGCGACTTCGCTTTATGACGCGGTTTATTTGGCGGCAGGTTATTTAAAACTCGCGCAGGGGCGGCGCATCATCGTGATTGTTTCTGACGGTGGCGATACCACAAGTCGCTACAAATTGACCGACGCCTTGCAACAAGCGCAAAGCTCTGATGTCGTTATTTTTAATGTCTTCACCGGAGTTCTGGCAAATTCGCAAAACGTTCGTGACCTCGCGGCTGAACGGGCCATGCAAACGCTGACGGCAGAAACCGGCGGCGAAGTTTACCAGCCGCTGATGGCACTCAATGGCAATGAAATTGACGAAGAGCAATCACTCAAAAACCTTGATGAAGTCTTTACCAAATTAGCCGACCAACTCCGCACCCAATACACTTTACGTTTTTATTCGACGAATGATGCTCACGATGGCAAGTATCGAAAATTAACTGTCAGGGTGAAAAAACCTGGGTACAAAGCCAAAGCCAGAGCGGGCTATTACTCACCAAAAGGCTGAGATTAAATTATTGGAAGTAAAATAAAAAAAGGACTGAGTATGACCTCAGTCCTTTTGGCTCTGAATTTACTTCAGAGAAAGTTACCAGCGTCAATTACGCACCTGGGCCTGCCCAG
>JAYSTY010000047.1:0-26015 GCA_043719385.1 Blastocatellia bacterium
ACGGCAAAGTTGGACAGTCCGGTGATGACTGGTTTCAGATTAAATTCAACGGCAAAGAACCGCGATTGCTGACGGCGTATTTAGCTATCCCGGATCACACGCTCGCCGCGCAACTCAGATTTTACGCGCTGGATAATTCGCGCTCCCTCATTGAATACACCGACGGGCGTAACGAAAACGAGCGCACGCACCAGCAAAACGAAGGACATCGCGCCGCCATCAATCGCCTGCTTAAACCAGGCGGCACTTATTTTTTACGCGCCGAAGCCAATGCTCCCGGTTATGAACTTGAATTGCGGCTGTTGCAGCCTGCGCCCTACAACGACCCGCGCATGGCTGTGCGCCAGGCAATGTACGATCATCTGGGGCAGGTAGATTCGTGGCTCACCAATCGTCCGCGTGGAGCTTCAGTTGAACGACGTATTCGTGACAGTGGAAATCTGATGGGCACACATTGCATGAGTTGTCACACGCAATCAGGCGTCTGGGGGCCAGCCGTGCCAATTGCCAATGGTTATCGGCCTGAAAACCTGCAAAGTTTTCGCCGCCTCATTAACGTGATGTATGAATCTTTGCGCCCGACGAATTATTTAAAAGACGCGGCGAATAACACCAGCCTGGCGCCACTTGATGTGGGCGATGGCCCCGCCGGAACGCGTGTCGCCGGTCACAATGTTTGCACGGCTGAGCGTGTCATCCCGGCCCGCAAGCTGCATTCGATGCAGGCGATTCGAGCCGCCAATCATACCTTGCAAACCGCTGATCCCAGCGGCATTAATGCAGCCGGCCCTGGCTCGAATGTCGGGCAATCTGTTGTGTACAATTACGCCGGAGAAATTTTGCGCACCGCGTGGGATCGCACAAAGCACCCGCGATATTTTGCGGCACTGGAAGAAAAAGCGGCGAAGATGCTTAAAGTGCAACCTCGTTACAGCGATGATCTTTCGCATCGCATAGAATTTTTTAAGCGTTTCTTTCCAGCAGATTATTTGCCGCAAAATCAAACGGCACGCAACATTCAAAAAACGTTGCCACCTGAACCGCCAGCGCCACCGGAGCCAAAAGAAGCTGACGTTAAAAACCAGCCAGGAACGCCTGTGCCCCCAAAAGAACCACCGCCTGCGCGCTTCCCCGACTATCAATTATTGACCAGCGAAGAGGCCAGCAAACTTCAGGCTCGGATACAGGAACAATTGGCCAAAGATGAAGCGCGGCTCAGGGCAATTCAAAACGCCGACGGTTCGTGGGGCTTTGATCCGGGCAAGAGTAATGATGACGGCAAATCGTGGAAGACCAATGGTGAGTTCGATCCCGCGCCGACTGCATTGGCGTTGATTGCGCTTCAGGCCATGGGACGCAACGCGGACGATCCGACCGTAGCCCGTGGCGTCAAAGCGTTGTTGCGCATGCAGGACCCGTATGGGCGATGGAACAAAAATGCCCTGACGGGATTTGTGACAACGGCATATTCCATGCATGCGCTGTCACGCCTTTATCCAAATACGCCCGTCAAATTTACGCGTTCTGCATTCGAAGCCAAACGCGGCGAATCGTTATCCGCAACGGTGGCGCGGGTTCGAGCGCTCTCACAAACTGATGATCCGGCGTTGCTTGATTTGATGCTGGCGGCGACTGCGCATTCCAATGCTCACGTGCGGCGCTGGGGCGCGATGGCGCTGGGCGGCATCCATCACAAAAGCGGTGTGCCTGCGTTAATGAAGCTGATGGGCGATTCCGTCAAGATGGTGCGCGATGCGGCAGCGTGGGCGATGAAACAAACGCTGCTTGATGATGTCGGCTTTGGTAAAGTATTTGCTGCGTGGCAAAAAGGCGATGACCTGACGCGTGAAAGCATCCTCAAAGCTTTAGGTATGCGTGCCGATGCCGTCATGACACAGCCACATTTTGATCAGCAAAAATTGACGCGCCTGCTTGACCACGCGCTCAACGATGATCCGCATCCCGGCGTGCGGGCGTGGGCGGCGAAAGCGGCCTGGCAATGGTGGGTCTGGAATCCGCCCATGCGCGAGGCAATTCAGCAGGCATGGACACGCAAATTAATTTCGCCAGAATCAAACGCGCTGGTCGAAAATTGTTTTCGTTATCAAAGCCATGCGCTCTTTGTCACCAATGGACACAAGGCCAATGGCAGCGAAGAGCATCAGTACAAAGAACTCTCCGCCCTCTTCAAAACGCTGGAACAAAAGCTGGAGGATGCAACACTGCCCGAAGCAACCAAAGACCTGCTGGCACGCCGTTTGGTCAGCATCTCAGCAACGTATTACAACACCTCTGGCGGTGATGGAGGGCCGGGGCAAATGGGTTATATCACGGCAGGCAGCACAGAAATGATGGGCAAGGCGACCGTGCGATTGTGGAATAAAACCAGCGCCGACGACCTGCCGGAATTACGCCTGGTGATGGAAGGCGCAGCCAATGTTGCTTACACGCCGTTACAGGATCGCATCATTGATTATTCAACGCACGGGCCGGAAATTTTACGCACGCTTGCCGCCGCTGCGGTTTCCGATCCCAGCGCCGTCACACTGCCTGCCGTGCAGGAAAAAGTTGAGCCGCTGGTAGAACAGATTTTGCGCGGCGCTCAGGATTACGACCGCCGCCAGACGCTGGCACAACCAGTGTTGCGGCTTTTTGCACGCGCCAAATGGGCAGTGCCGAAAACGCTCGAACAGCGCGAACTGCTTTATCGCTTATTAATCCCCAAATACAGCGCAGCACCTGACGCCACGGAGATGAAAAAGATTATTGACGCAGCGGAGGCGGCAGTCAGGCCGATGGGATTGCCCGATGCCGACTGGTATGTGGCTGATCGCATGGGTGCAACGCTGGCCTCCAACCCTGACTTGCATACTGATGCACTGTTGCGATTTATTCCCGGCGCAACTAAAAATCCGCTGACCAGTCATTTCTGGTTGCCGAGCGTTAGTTGGGTCACTGCGTATGGTGACGGAGTGCCAGAAATTGAGGCAAATAACCAGGCGCAACTTGCACCGGAAATTGTTGCTGCCCGCGCTCGCGCCATTGAACTTTACCTGCAAATGCTCAAACCGGAAACGCCGTGGATCAGTCGCAGCATCGCGTTGCGCATGGCGAACCTGACAGCCCTGCGCCAGCATCCGGCAGTGCAACAGGCGTTGCGCAAGCTTGCCACAACTGAAAAGAATGAAGCCGCGCAAAATGCTTTACGTTACAGCGAGCCGTCCGCGTGGCAGTCCGATTTACAGGCCGCGATCCAGCAGGAGCCGCTGGCTTCTGCCTTGAAAGACGCGCAGGGAAAAACCAATTTGACACCGCAATTTATCGCCAGCTTCCGTTATTTCAGCGATTACGTTGCGCCGGAATTGAATCGCCAGCAACGCAACGACGAGATGTCGTGTATGAAATGCCACTCGGTTCCGGGCCGCGTACCTTCGATGGAATTAGCCGGGCCGGATGGGAATGGATACTGGCCGGTAGCGAAGATGCTGAAAAATTATTTGCTCCTGCAACAACGCGTCAACCTAGCCGAAATTGAAACCAGTAAGCTCCTGCGCAAACCGCTCAATGTGCAAACGGGCAAGGAAGACGGACATCAGGGCGGACGCCGTTTTGCGCCGAGCGAGCGCGGCTACCAGATCATTCGCCGCTGGGTGATGGATCAGCCGCGTGTGGCGCAAAGTCTGGGGTTGGCTCCTGGGACGCCAGCGGGAGGAGAAAATAAACGATGAAGAATTTGCTGAATAACAAACGCCCGAAAGCCAAAGCTATCAGAGTCAATCGTCAGGTTACAGCGCAAAAATTATTGCAGGTTCAATTGGAAAAACTCCCTGCGGAAGAACGCCTGATCGTCGAAAAATTCATCAGTCGCGGACGCGTTGCACGTAACATTACGCGTGAATTTGATGCGCAGTTAACTTTTGGCGAACGGCTGGCTGATCATGTCGCGGTGGTCGGCGGAAGCTGGACTTTTATTGGCAGCTTCGGAGTCTTTCTGGTGATCTGGATGTGCATCAATGCTTTTGTGCTGGTGAAAAATGCGTTCGATCCGTACCCCTTTATTTTGCTAAATCTGGTGCTTTCGTGCCTCGCCGCGTTGCAGGCCCCAATCATTATGATGAGCCAGAATCGCCAAGCCGAAATTGACCGCATGCAGGCGCAACACGATTACGAAGTGAACATCAAAGCCGAACTTGAAATCTTGCAGCTCCACGAAAAAATCAATGAATTGCGCGATCAGGATTGGGCGAATTTATTGGAAATTCAACAACAGCAAATTGAGTTGCTGCAAAAGGTGGTAGCGGAAGTTTGTGTGCAAAAAACCGACGGTGATGAAAGGTAGGGCAGGCGTCCCGCCTGCCCTTTCAGCAGGCGGGACGCCTACTGTACCTGACGATCAATTCCCTAATGGTTTTGCATCCGTCGTCTGTGGGCTGGCGGGTAATTTGAAGTTTTCCGGTGCATCAGGATGATGCGGATCAAACGCTGGCAAATCCTTCATGAGATATTTTACAAGTCCGAGTTTATTGGCTTTGATGCCTTCAACAATACATTTCGCCAGTTCATAGCTGCCATAATTATTGTGATGCGTACCGTCACCATCCTTGAATGCCAGCCGCGAATTTTCCGCTCCTAATGCCTGATAAAAATCTTTACTCATCGCATGTAAATCAATCAAGGGGACGTTTTCTTCCTGCGCAGTCTGGCGCACGGCTTCGGGGTAATCGCCGAGCGTGTTGAAGACCTTGCCAGCCTCATCAAAATTACGACGATTCATTGAAGTTACTAAAATCGGGAGGCCGCCGCGCTGGCGAGTTTCCGCGATAAATTTTTTCAGGTCGGATTTGTAAGTTGTGAAGGCGCCAACGCCTTCGCCTTTTTCTTTTTGATCGTTGTGACCATATTGAATGAAAAGATAATCGCCGGGTTTCATCAGGCTTAAGACTTTGTCGAGGCGTCGTGCGCCCAGCGAGCTTTTCAAGGATTCGCCAGATTCAGCGTGATTGGTGATGGCAATTTCAGACGTGAAAAACACCGGGAGCATTTGCCCCCAACTGCTGTACGGTTCACGCGGCTGATCGGTGATCGTGGAATCGCCCAATAAAAAAATTGTCGGGAGATTATCGGTGCGCGTGATTTCAATCCCGCAAACGCCCGGACGCGCGCCATTAAATTCCAGCGTCAGTTTTTCATCCCACGTCCACCATTCCATCGTCTTCTCGCAGTCTTTCAATTTGACTTCGCCACCGCCAGTAATTTGGGGGTTACGAAGATTGACCGCGAAGGTGCGCTGTTCATATTTACCTTTTGCGGTGGTTACTTTTTCCAGCATCAGGCGGCGCAATTCAGCTTTCACTGTCGTGGTCGTTTCGCTCTGCTCAGCTCCAAAAGTGATCGTCACTTTGTAATTTCCGGCAGGCAAAGAGACTGAAAAATAGAATGGCTTTTCGCTGGTGATGAATTCAGTTTTCGTGCTGCGCTCTGCAACGGGAAATACCGTTCCAGATTCAAAGCCATAGCCGCTTTCTTTACTATAAATCGCGGTCGGCAAAACTTGTGTGTAGCCGGGCGCAACTTTGCCGGAACCAAAATCATAGCGCTGTTGCGCCTGTTTGGGTTCAGCGTTGGGCACAGGCAAAAGAAACCGGCAAAGCTGGCAATCCTTTGTCGCCTTAATTCCCTCAATCACAGTGGCGGCATTTAGTTCTGCGCCCGTCATTGTGGTGTGAGTATGATCTTCGAGAAAGTAAAACGCCTTCACTTTTTCCGACCCGATTGCTTCGTAACGTTGGGCAATCAGTTCATTCAAATCAACCAATGCTGCGCCTTCAGTTTGCGCTGCCGCTGCCGCCCATTTGCCGTAATCATTTGCGGCTCTGGCAACTTTGCCGTCTTTAAAAATATTGCGCGGGATCAGGGAAAAAACGATTGGCGTTGCGGATTTCGCTTTGGTGTCGGCGATATATTTGCGCATGTACCAGCCGAAGGTGTGAACAACTTCATGTTTTTTTGTCAGGAGATTGTCAATCTCTTCGGTCTCTTCACCCACACCTTTGAGCGAGGCACGCGCACGCGAAGTATCGTTAATCGCCCCGCCATCATTGTGTCCGAACTGCATCAGCACAAAATCGCCAGGTTTTATTTCGGACAGCGCCTGCTCCCATAAACCTTCAGTAATAAACGTGCGGCTGCTGCGACCACCTCTGGCACGATTCTCAATTTTGATTTTTGCCGGGTCGAAATATTTGGCAATGAAATCACCCCACCCCCACAATCCACCGCCGCCGTTGCCACTACCATTTTTCACAGTTGAATCACCAATGATGAAAATTGTTGTTTGCCGTTGGGCTGGCGCTGATTGTGCGCTGATGCAGGTTGAGAGCAGAGTTACGCCGAGTAAAACAGCGCAAATTATTTTCATTGCTGAGGCTTCTCTTTTCATCATTGCTTTTTTATTTGGACTTCTTCAACTCGACCGCATAAACCTGTGTTGCGCCCTGTAGGTTGGAACGAAAGATCAACCATTTCTGGTCGGGTGTAAAGGTGGCATTCGGTTCCAGGGTGTAATCGTGTTTGGACAAATCCACAAGCCTTTCCGCCTTAAGCTCACCTTTCTCCGGTGTAAACAAATAAATCCATTGACCGTTGCCGGGCGCGGCGACACTGCGCGGGCCGCCACCATCACCCGCAAATAATTTGCCATCGGGCGACACGTTGAAATGCACTGACCATTGTTCGCGTGGCACTTTGTAACGAATGGTTTTGCCAGTAGCGAGGACGACACCAGCGAGCCAGAATTCTTTGCCTTTTGGCGTCTGCAAGTCATACCAGATTGTTTTGCCATCAGCGCCAAAAAATTCATGCCCGGCGATTTCCATCTCCATCGTGCGCGTATGAATTTTTCGCAAGCCCGTATCATCAGCCCGAATCGTCCAGATGCGATCTACTTTATGCCAGGGGCCTTCGTGACAAAACATCATCAGGCCTGGGTCGGTCGGCGAAAATTGCACGTGATTGAGCCAGTCAGTGGCGTGATGAAAAGTTTTCACTTCCCCGGTTTTGATGTTGATGGTGTAAAGCGCCATCGGTAATTTTGCCGCCAGACGCCGCTCCATCATTTCACCTTTGCCCGGATAATTATCGCCACGTGCGCCTGGTGTGGCAGGCGGCGGCGGTTGTTCGCCTTCGACAAAACTGCCGCCCAGCAATGTTTCATCCACATTGATGGCGAGTCCTGAACCAGTGCGTAATTCAGGTTTTTTGACGATAGCGCGAATGGCGCGGGTATCGAGATTGACGGCGTAAACGGTGTCGCCCTGGAAGTAGAATGCCTGGCGCGTTTTTTTGCCGACGATGACATTGCTGGCACGGCCTTCAACCAATGGCTCAATTTTATGTGTCCTGAGATCAATGGTCGAAAGCCCCTTGCGCGTCGAGATGACGATTTTGTCACCGCTGTAGGCATTTTGATGGAAGTAAAAACTGGCACTGCCCGGTTCATCAGATAGACGAATGACGCGATGACCGGTGGTTGGTTCGATCCATTCGCGCAACGACTCTTGCGCCCACGCCGCCGTCAGTAATAACGGCAGCGCAAGTAAACAGCGGTAAAGTTTCGTCATATTTGTTTAGAAATACAGCTTCAAACCGAACTGAATGTAACGCGGATTATTGACCGCAAACAATGAACCAAAGTTTGGATCATACGTTTGCCGCAAACGATAGAGTTTAAATCCTTCGAGCGTAGTGATGTCGAATGCAGTTGCCGCTTTGGTGGCGAATCCTTGCGGAATTGCTGTGTGGAAGAAATCCGCCGGCAATGCATTTGAGGGCAACCGCTTGGCGTTCACAAGTGCGCGAATTGCGTTCAGTTCCGCTGTTGATGCGGTTTTGCCATTGGCGGCTGCCCACGTGTTGTATTCCGCTGCGGTGATAACTGCGGGGCGCGTCCCCGTGCCAAACGGCTCGGTTTCGGTGGTCAGTTCGGTCGGGAAAGTTCCGAATCCTGGCGGTGTGTTGCCTGTGTTCACAAAGCGGAAAGTTGGATGGTTGAAGATGTTGATGAAATCCACGCGAAACTGGAAGCGGCGTTTGCCTTCGCTCCAAAGCTTGAAATCTTTCTGCACGGAAAAATCAAAATATTGCTGCATCGGTGCGCGAACATCCAACGTGCGCGGGGCGCTGCCTAATTGCCCTTTGATCGGACGCATAAAGGCCGCCGGATTGATATATGGTTCACATAACGCGCCAATTGTGCAAGCTGATGACCACAATGGATTTTTCACCGACACACCAGGAACAAGGTCTAACCTAACGGTGCGATTTGTGCCGCCTAGTTTATTGGTGTCGGTGATAAAGGGGATGAAGGGTTGACCGCCCTGATAACGCAGAAGGCCGGATATTCCCCAACCGCCGATCACTCCATTCACCAATGCCGGGGTGTTTGCCAACAGATGTTGCCCGTGTCCAAACGGTAAGCTGTAAAGGAAAGTTGCGCTGGCGTTATGTTTCAAATCAAACGTTGAGATGGCACGATCCCCTTTGCGCGGCGCTCCGTACGAAACCTGGCCGCGTGTCGTGCCTGTGGTGAGGACGCGCACATCCGGCTGTGCGTCGGAAGCGTCGTCAATGGATTTGCCAAATGTGTAATTCGCTGTTAACGACAATCCGTTGGTAAGCCGCCGCCGCACATCTACATAAACCGCATGGCGAATGCTGTTGGCGGACGGATCAAAGAAGCGATTCAATTCATTAAATCCGAAATAAGGAGAGGTGACGCTGTTGCGTTGAATGGTGACGACTGCGCCTAATAAATTCTTGCGTCCTAATGGGTCAGCAAAGGCGGTTTCAGCCGGAATATTGTTCGTTTCCAGATAATTCACGAAATCCAGATTGCGCGGATTTAAGTTTACGAGTGGCAGGAATAAATGCGTTCCTTTATTTCCGACATAGGCCACTTCGATAGTCGTGTTTTTTAGCGGCTCAAACTGAAACGCCAAATTCCAGCTTTGTGAATAAGGAACTTTGCTGTTAGTGATATTAACCGCGATGCCCGGAATGCCGATGCCGTTCCCATAAACAATTCCGTCGGAGGTTGTCCCCAGCAATGTATTGAGCGGGGTTGCCGTTCCCTGTAATGGTTGATTGACCGACAGTCGCACGGGGGCCGTTACATCAGCCGTACCCGAGGAACCAGTCGCGGTTGTGCTAACGGTTGTGAAGCCGCCGAAATCAGGATTGGGCGAGCGATTGTTACCCGTCAGTGGCGCGTGGGAAATTCCGTAGCCGCCACGAATCACCAAAGGAGTTTCTTTCAACCACGACCATTTAGGACTCCACGCAAATCCAAAGCGCGGCTCGAAGCCCATATAATCAATCGGCGTAATATATTTTGAGCGACCGCCTTGTCCGGCGAATGCGAACGCCGGAATTTGGACTGTCGTAGGAACAAAATCAGGAATCGCCGCCGTCGTGGCAATCAACAACCCCGTAGCCACGGCGCGGCGCTGCACATCGGTTAACGTAACGCTCTGTGACAAATCCGTGCGGAACACGCCTTGCAAATTATTCTTTTCATAACGCGGTAATTGCAGCGAATAACGCATTCCTAAATTCAATGAAAGATTGGGACGTACCTTCCAATCGTTTTGGACAAACCCTGCATAACTGTCCCAACGGTAATCGTAATCAAGCAGGAGCGGACGAATGTCTACGGCGTTTGGCACACCTAATAAAAAGCTCGCCACATCATTACCGCCGTTGGGTAAACCTGTGCCGCGATTATTGCTGGAATTGACAGTGCGGAATTGCCATCTGCCACCAGACGCCGCAAAGAATGGGGTAACTTGCAGTTTTGCCTTGCTAATATCCACGCCGAATTTCCAACTCATGTTCTCGTGTGTCCAATACACGACATCGTTAAGGTTGTATTGTCCTTCTACGTTGAAGTTATTGGTTGATCCGCCTGCGCCAAGGTCAGCGCCAACATAACCATTGTCCTGCGTCAGGAAAAACAGCGGCAGGCCGCCTTGCGTCAAATGGGGGAGTCCATATTCGCCTGCTAAACTGCTTCCGGTTTTGATGGCGAATTCGGGTGAGAAATCTTCGCTGAAATTTCCGCGGGTGTAATTCAAGCGCAAATCGTTAACAAGCGTTGGTTTGAGAATACTATTGAGACTGAACGCATATTGTTTGGCGTCGCTGTAAACGCCAGTGTTGCCGTTCACGTCTCCGCCTGCGCCTCTGATGCCGACGGCGGGCGTTGAGGTATAGCGGAAATTCGCTTTCATTTTACTGTTGATGCTGTGATCAATACGCGCGGTAGTACGTGTCTCATCTTGTCTGACTGAACGCTGCAAAATGTAATTTCGTACCAGCCCTGAATCATCAAAGTACGCGCCTGCTGGTGGCATAAGTTGGATTAACCTCAATGCCGTTGGGTCAAGAAACGCTGTCGGAATCACATTCAATGCCGCATTTGGAGTATTGTTTACAGTTGCCGTGCATTGTGGTTGCCCGTTCACAATGGTTGCTCTGGTATCACCAAACTGACAGTACTGATTTCCGGTTGCCAGTGGGATAGGTTTGAACGCCCCATTGCTGAGCGTGAATTGCTGAAAGATATTTGCGGGGCCGATAGAGGCCTGATTAAATTTCGTGGCAACATCCGCAGGCAAAAATCCGCTGTTCGTGCGCACGAGGTTTCTGAAATCTCCTGCGCGTTCGGCGGCGGTTGGCAGCAATGCGGTCGAGGTTACAAAATCCTTGCGATAGCGCGGCTCATAAGCGAAAAAGAAAAATGTTTTATCGTGACCATCGTAAAAGGCTTTGCCGCCTTCGCCAAAACGCGGCAAATATACCGGGCCGCCGATGGAGCCTGAAAATTGGTTATAGCGTAAATTATTCGCCGGACGCGGCGCAGTTCCCTGCCGGAAAGGTCGCGCATTGGTGATTGGGTTGCGGTGATACCAAAGCCCTACACCGTTGTAACTATTCGTGCCTGATTTCGTGGTGATGTTGATAACACCGCCGCCAGTTCTGCCGTATTCGGCGGAATAGGCTGATGTTTGCACCGTGAATTCCTGAACGGTTTCAGGCGTAAAGCTTACGACCGCACGTCCAATGCCGATGCCTGTGTTGCTTACGCCATCTGCCAGCATCGAAGTGCTGCCAGGGCGTCCGCCGTTCAAACTTAAATTAAATCCTGGAACAGGTTGCCCGGCGGTGACTTCAGGGTCTTCGCTGCCCGCATCGCCGGAAACGTTTGGAATCGTCACCGCCAGGTCAAGCACGCTGCGGTTGTTGAGCGGAATGTCCTGGATTTGACGTTCCGTAATCGTTTGAATGGTCGTTCCTTTTTCAGAATTCAGTAATGGCGTTTCGGCGGTGACATCAATCACGGTATCAATCGCTCCTGCCTGCAACGCGACATTGACGGAGGCAATTGAGGAGGTATCCACTTTGATATTGTTGACTAATGATTTTTTGAAGCCCGGCGCCTCGACGGTGACGCGATACACAACTGGTTCCAATGAGGAGGCTGTAAAGGCTCCATCGCCCGAAGTTGTCAGCCTTTGCGATTGATTGGTACCAACGTTGGTAATCGTCACGATTGCACCGGGAATCACGGCTCCGGTGGCATCGGTGACGGTGCCGGAAATACTGCCGCGATTGGTCTGCGCCAGCAGTGAAGCACAAAAGATAATGATAATTAATAAAGACAGGGGGATGCGTAGCGTAGCTCTCATTTGAAAACCTCTTTTTCTGGAAGGGAATCCAGTTGGGTGAAATAAACGATTCGGTGAATATCGGGCTGAATTCCATCATAGCTGTTAGAAGAAGTCAAACCAGTTTCTACTGAAGTAAATAATATTTCTTACTCAGTAAAAATCTTATTTGCCTTTATTTGAAGGTCAGGTTAGAGTCAGTACCACCTGCGGTAGCGGGTGGAATGTGTGATCGCAGCTTGAACCGTCCGCTACCGCAGACGGTACTGACACATGAAGCAAAATTCCAACGGTACAAATAAATATTTTGTCGAAGTCGTCGCCAAAGCGCTGGACGTGCTGGATGCTTTTGATAAAGCGGAAACAGAATTGACCTTGTCCGAAGTGGCGCGACGCGTCAATTTATCGGCGAGCCATACGTTTCGTTTGTTGCATACACTGGAACAAAAAGGTTGGGTGCGAAAAATCAATGGCTCCAAAAAATTTCATCGCGTCAACCGCACACAAAAATATCGTGTTGGCTTTGCGATGCAATCCAGCCAGTTTCAATTTTCGCTGGATGTTTTGCGTGGCATGGAAGAATCCTCCGAAATTCACGGCGTACAATTAATCATTGCTGACAATAAAAATAGTGAAAAAGAAGCGCTGACGAATGCCGACATGTTCGTGCGGCAACGCGTAGATTTTGTGGTTGAATTTCAGGTCAATGAACGAATCGCTCCTGTCATCGCGCATAAATTTGAAACGGCTAAAATTCCCTGCCTCGCCATTGATATTCCACATCCCGGCGCATTTTTTTTTGGCGCTAATAATTATCAGGCTGGCTTGTTGGCAGGGCGCACGCTGGGAGAATTTGCGCGTGAAAATTGGAAGGGGAAACTGGATGCTGTGTTGTTATTGGAACTGCCAATTGCCGGAGCCGTCCCACAAGCCCGATTGACCGGAGCATTAAACGGGATTCAGGAAATTATTGGGGCAATCCCTGAAAACACAATCATACATCTGGATTGCGGTAATGATGAAGAGAGCAGCCGGAAGAAGACTCTTCGCTTTCTTGAAGCACTCGCTCCGAAAGCAAAAGTCTTAATTGCAACGATTCACGATCCAGCCGCTCTGGGCGCAGTTCGCGCCATTAAAGAGGCGAAAAGAAATAAAAAAACTGTGGTCGTTGTTGGTCAGAACGCGACAAATGAAGCACGCCTGGAAATGAATAAACCAAATTCATGTTTGCTCGGCTCAGTTGGATTTTTTCCTGAAAAATACGGCGAACAAATTATTCCCTTAGCTCTGAAAATATTAGGCGGAGAGGTCGTGCCTCCGATGTCATACATTGAGCATGTCCTGATTAATAAAGCGAATCTTGAAGCTTATTATCCGTGAAAAATTTAAAGTGTCCGCAAATGAAACCCACCGTCTACATTAATAACTTCGCCCGTTGAGTAAGGCAGATCGCCCCGTGCAATTGCTGACACGGCGCGTCCAATATCATCCGGCTGGCCCCATCGTTGCAGCGGCCATGCACCTTCTTCAATCAACTTGTCATATTTTTCCTGCACACCTGCGGTCATATCCGTAGCGATGACTCCAGGACGAATTTCGTAAACATTGATGCCGTACTCCGCCAGCCGTGCCGCAAACAATGAAGTCATCATAGCGAGTCCAGCTTTCGCTACGCAGTAATCGCCACGATTGACAGAAGCTGTGAAAGCCGAAATCGAAGTTATCGTCACAATACGTGGGCGTCCGAAAGAATTTATCGAATTGTTTTTGACCTGTTCAATCATCTGGCGAGCGACGATTTGCGTTAAGAAATACGGGCCTTTCAGATTGATATTGATGAGACGATCAAACGATTCTTCGCCTGCTTCCAAAAGGTCAGCGCGAACATTTGGAGCGACTCCAGCATTGTTGACGAGCAAATCAATCCGACCATATTCAGCCAAAGCCTCGTTGACTAATCGCGTGCGGTCTTCGGCGATAGAAACATCAGCGCGAACCGTGATGCCATCGCCACCAGCTTCACGGACGAGTTGTAAGCATTCATCGGCGGCGTTTGCGTTGCCAGCATAGTTGATGACAATCTCGTGTCCGAGTTTAGCGAGTTCAATCGCAATGCCGCGTCCGATACCGCGTCCTGCGCCTGTGATTAATGAAATTGGTCGAGTCATAAAAATTAAGAATGTAGCGCAACCAGCCATGGTTGCGACCGCCTTTGCAAAAGGCGAATCTTTCACGCGATCACAACTTTGGTGGAGACTTTATTTTTCACTATCCTTACTTTACAGCTTCAGCCAGAGTCGGGGTAATGCGATAGTTTAGGCTTTGTGCCAAAGCCTGTCGCAACCATGGCTGGTTGCGCTACTTTTATTCGGGTGATGCCATCTCTTCTTCCGTTGGCCCGTCATTCCATTTCTTCGCCCAATCCGGCAGCGAATTTTCAGGATACGCCACCAACGTGTTTGAAGTCGGTTCCTGGGCGAGCGCAATCAATGCTTTGTCGAGCGCTTCGACAAAGAAATATTCGCCGAACAGCACGGCTTCGTGAACGCCAAGATTTTTGTGAATGTGGTAGACGCCGCCGTTCAGAATTCCTTCAAACCCGGGCGTCAGGTTGCCAAGATATTTGGCTGAAAGTGATTGCAATGAAGTCAACGCAAAGTCACGATATGCCCGCGCTTTCGTGCGATCAGTGGCGGCGTTGGCTAAATCCAGCAAGCCTGAAGCGGCAATCGCGGCGGCGGATGTGTCTACTTGTGATTTCGCTAATGCTCCAGTTTCCGGCGCGTCATAATCCCACGGCGTCACACCGTCGGCGGGAGTGTTTTCCAAATAATAATCAGCGTTCAGCATCGCCGTTTCCAGATATTCGCTGCGGTGCGTTTGCAAATACGAACGGGTGAAACCGTAGAGCGACCACGCTAAGCCGCGACTCCAGGACGAATCTCCGCGATAGCCCTGATGCGTTGTTTGCCGCAAAAATTCACCTGTTTCCAAATTGAAAATTCCTTCGTGCGAAGTCGAGCCGTCACCGCGTACAATCGTTCTTCGCGTCGTCAGACAATGGCGATGTGCGATGTCCAAAACATGCGCGTCGCCGCTTTTGAGACCGGAATAAAACAGCGTCCCAACATTCATCATAATGTCTATAAACAGCGAAGCAGGTTCGACGAAGGAGCGTAAATACTGCCCTTTTTCCATAAACCGTATCGCCATCGTTTTGCCAGCCTGAATCAGCAACGGCTCAATATGATTCGCGTCGCCGCCGAGTTCTAACCAACGTAGATGCGTAGAGAAAAATAAAAATCCTAAATCATGCACGGCGCGATCATACTGGCGTGATTCCAGCGGAGTCGCATAGCTCACGGCTTTGTCGAGCCATTCATTTTTGCCGGTTCGTTTGGCGAAGATGAACATCATCCCCGGATAAAATCCGTCACACCAATGCGTCCAGCGTTTGCGGTCTTCGCCAAATTTTCCGCCGACGGTGTACATTGGATAATAATCCTGCGGATATTTTTTGAGCAGCGACTGCACCTGCGTTTGGGCGAAGTCGAAGGAATTTTGTAAAGTAGCGCGAAGGGCTTCACGCTCGTGCATTGTCTGTGGCATTCACTAATTCTCCGATATTATTTTATTCAAGCGTCAGCAATGAGTTTCTACACATCTAAAAGTATTTTTCTTGCGGCTTCGCCGCCTGATGTGCGGTTGCGGCTCTGCCCAACCGTAGCAATTCTTTCCTAGATGGGCTATGCCCGTTTATAGACTGACGGGCATAGCCCAGATTGGTGACGGACAATCGAAAAGGCATAGCCTTTTCACACATCGGGGCGGCAGAGCCGCAAAGACAAATTGATCCTAATTAATTCGAGTAACCAATCCGTAACACATTCACCGAAGCTGGTTTCAACGTAAACGAAAATTCAGGCGAAGTAACATTCAGCTTCTGTTCAGTTGGCGCAATCGCCATTGGTGCGTCGAGGCTGTTTTCGGCTTTGAGGTCTTTGCCTGTCAGCACAAATGCTTTGCCAGTTTTCGCAATTTTTCCGGCTCCAGCTAAATTGATGCGGACTTCTTTCGGAACTGCAGCAGAGTTCACCAGTTTCAAAATAACTTCGCCGGATTTTGCTTCACGCACTGCGCTGGCGTATAAATTTTGCTGACCGCTGAGCGCTGCGCCATTGGCATTCACAGGCAAAATTGTATTGCCGCGATTATTACTGAACATTTTCTGGACGTAATAATTCGGCGTTCCATACGACCGCAAATTATCGAACCAAATTAAATTCGGCGTCCATTGCCACGCTTCGACGTGACCGAATAATGGCGCGTAGGAAACCAGTGAAACAATGTCACCGTTGCGTTCCAAGCCGGTCATAAATGCAGCTTCCGCGAGCGCACATTCCCACGTATTGCGATTGTCGGAACTGACTGTGCTAACGGATTGTGCGGCGAATTCGCCTGAAAAAACTTTCGGCCCTTTGCGATCATAATTGTCGTAGCGGGCGGCATTTTTCAAAAACCATTCGGGCTTCATGTAGTAATGTTCGTCAATTAAATCTGCATTCAGTCCACGCAATTTCTCCCACAGAAAATCGAAGCGTTCGCCGTCCGCGCTGGGGCCTGCGCTCGAAACTAATTTGATCTCTGGATACTGGGCTTTGATCGCTTTGGCAAATGCTTCGTAGCGCGGGATGTAATCAGGACCCCATTGTTCATTGCCGATGCCGATCATTTTCATATTGAAGGGCGCGGGATGCCCCATCGCCGCACGCTTTTTCCCCCACGTCGAAACGATGGAGCCGTTTGCAAATTCGATCAGGTCAAGCGCGTCCTGAATGTAAGGATCAAGCTGGTCAAGCGGCGCGAGTTCTTTGGAATTAAATTGACACGCCATACCGCAATTTAAGATTGGCAGCGGAGCGGCTCCGACGTCTTCGCACAACTGAAAATATTCATAAAATCCCAGGCCGAACGATTGATAATAATCCGCCGGAGCGCGATCAGGGAAACGAGTTTTGAATTCAGTATTCCAACGATTGACGATTAATTTTCGCTCCGCCGGATCGCCGATGGTAGTCTTCCATTGATAGCGCGTCGCCAGTTCGCGGCCTTCGACAATGCAGCCGCCCGGGAAGCGAATAAAGCCAGGTTTTAAATCCGCCAGCAATTGCACGAGATCGGTGCGCAATCCATTTGGGCGGCCTTTGAAAGTATTTTTCGGAAACAGCGAAATCATATCCAAATCAACCGGAGTTTTCCCTTCGACAATAACGTTGAGTAAAGCTTTCGCTTCGTTCGCAGTCGCCTTGATGGTCGCGGTATATTTTTTCCAATCACCAGCGATACCATTTAATTTCGCTTGTCCAATTTTTTGACCGCTGGCATTATTGATTTCGACCAATAAATTCAGGGGTGTGCTGCCAGCGTTACGAGCCTGCACGGAAAAAATATAAACATCTCCCTGACGAATTCCGACGCCGCGAAAGCCTTCATTTTTGACGCCAACACCTCCGGCAGAATCTGGTTTAATGTTTAGATAATGCTGATTATTGCTGGCAGATTCGTGTTCCAAAACCTGCACAGAACCTTTGCCGCCACGCTCAATTTTCGTCCACGCCATCATCGGCAGCGGAAATTCAAACGAGCGATTTTTGACGAGTTCAGCGTACATTCCGCCGTCTGCGCCAAAATTGATGTCTTCAAAGAAAACGCCGAACTGATTTGGACTGATGGTGGCTCCGGGCTTATCAACCTGCACGGTGATGGTTTGAGCGATGGAATTGATTGATGTAAAAGTAAGCAATAATAGAAGAGTGATGAGACGATTAATGTTCATAAGAAATAAAGTTTCATTCGTGACAATTTCGTTTAGAGTAGAACAAGTTTTGTGGTTTCAATGAAACGGCAGTGTAGCGAATGAAGGGGCAATCTGTTAAGTGGTGCCGAAAAAAAACATTTTATGAACGACAAAAAAACTCTACTCTGGAAATACCGTATTGCGATGATCGCCTTTATTTTTGGGCTGATCGTCAGCGGTGTGACGGCTTTTCCGTTGTTATGGGAACTAAAAATTTTGACGAAGATTTTGGGTATAAGCGAGGCCGTTTCGCCGGAAGGCTACACTGGATTGCAGCATTGGATTTTAATTGTCAGATGGGGGCTGGAAGAAATGTACGGCAAATATCCATGGATTGCTTATGGCACAGATTGGCTGGCGTTCGCGCATTTAGTGCTCGCAGTATTTTTCATTGGGCCGCTGGTTGATCCGGTGCGCAATGTCTGGGTAGTTTACGCCGGATTAATCACCTGTCTCGCCGTCATTCCATTAGCCTTAATTTGTGGGCCGTTGCGCGGGTTGCCTTTTTATTGGCAGTTGATTGATTGTTCGTTCGGGATTTTTGGCGCGTTACCGTTGTTGTATTGTCTGTCTTTGACGAAGCGCATGAATCAGGTTTAAGAAAAAATAATTTCAAACTGTCCGGGGCAGAAAATCTTCGCGGATCGGCGAGAAAATATCCACCAGAATTACTTCTTCATCCAGCATCGTTGCGCCGTGCCAGCAGCCGGGCGGAATGTGCAGGATGTCTCCGGTTTGGGCGAGATGTTCTTCCTCGCCAAAAATGAAGCGGACACGTCCCTGCTCAACAAAAGTCATTTGTTCATGCGGATGATCGTGCGGAGTCGTGACAGTATGCGGCGCAAACCGCAGACGACAAATCATCATCTTTTCTCCGACGATCATTTGCCGTTCGATGCCGGGAGCAAGTTTTTGAATGGGAACTGACTCCCAATTTTGTAAGTGCATTTGAGAAAAATCTATGCAGGTAATTGCATTGATCGGTACAGTACACGGAGCAGTAGCGACGTAGTACCAGTTCGCTACCGCTCGCCGTACTGTACCGATCAAACCTGATTTTTAGAAATAAAGCTTGCCGCCCAACTGAATCACGCGGGTTGTGACGCCGCGAACTCCTCCGCCGATGGTTCCGAAGGTCTGAGAATTAAGACCCAAGTCAACCGTTTGCGGATCAGGATTGAAGTGATTGAACAGATTGAAGATTTCTGTACGGAATTCAAAGCGCCGTGATTCGCCAAGTCGGAATTGTTTCTTAACAGAAAAATCAGTGTTGATAAGTCCCGGCAAACGGATGGCTCCGGTGCGTGGTGCCGTGCCAAAACGTCCAACTGCCGCTGTCACGAACGCGGAAGTATTGAACCATCTTTTCCAGGTACGTTGATCGCTGGATAAATTAGCTTCCTGTCCTACGACCAAATCTGTTCGTGAATTTTTGCCTGTCGCCGTTGTGTCCACATTATTTCCGATGGAAGCAGGGAATCCTGAAGCCACCGTCGCAATTGTAGACACTTGCCAACCATCCAGAATCTGACCTTTGACGCCACGCAGGTTCTTGAAAAACGGAACGTCGTAAAGGACGGTCTGGACAAAACGCTGCGTTTGATCAAAGCCGGAGATGCTGTGTTCATTTGCCAGTTTGTAAATGTCCTGAATAGCGCCGATATAAAATCCACCGCCGACTTGTCCGCCAATATCTGATGGTCCTGACATGGCTTTTGACCAGGTGTAGGCGGTCAGGAAGGTTAAGCCTGTAGACATTCTTCTTTCAGCTTTCACCTGCAACGCATTATAGTTTGAATTACCGATAGATTTATCAATGCTCATCGAACGCGCATAGGTTGTATTTGGGCGACGTGCGTTGAGGGCTGCCAGGCCAGGAGTTTTCGGATCAACCAGGACAATCGGTTGATTTCCTGGTAAGGTCACAATTAACTTCGTTCCTTTTGATCCGACGTAGCCAACATCCAGAACAATACTCCCAGGCAGTTTTTTCTGAATGTTCAGATTCCACTGCTGGACGTAGCTATCGCGCATGTTCTGATCATTTGCAACCGTGAAGCTGAGTGCGCCAGCAGCAGAAGCACCATACGGATTCGAGGTAAAGTAATTCGGTGAACCCGCTAAATTGCCTGTGATTGAAGCGCCGCCGGTCGCTTGTGCGCCTTCCGCCATTGCAAAGTAAGCATTCGCAATTTCCGGGGTGTAATAGATTCCATAACCAGCACGCACTACCGTATCTTTGATGAATGATGGTTGATAAGCAAAACCAATGCGCGGGCCGAAATTATTACGATCTGGGGCAATCAATGATCTGCCATATGCTGAAGTGTTTGGAAATGTCGTCACTGTCGGGATTACGCCATTAACTTCGATGTTGGCAAGCTGATCGTCAGTTTGACGCGGACGCTGGAAAGCATCGTAGCGCAGTCCCAGATTGATCGTAAAATTCGGCCTGATTTTCCAATCGTCATTGGCATAAATTCCTGTCCACCAGTTCCAAAGCCTGGTATGAGTATCAACCGGATTGAGGCGGCTGCTTTTGACATAGCCAAGAATGAAATCGGCGAGTGCGCTGCCGGTGTAAGTGCCATCAAAAGTCATACTCCCACGCGGATCACGCGCCTGATCGAACGTGATATTTTTACGTTCGAGGTCTGCGCCGAATTTCAGAAAATGCCTGCCGCGTTGCCACGAGAGTCCATCCGTAAATTGATATTGTTGATTAGCACGATCACGCGGCCCAATCTGGCGTTGCAAATCAAACACGCTGAAAGCGCCTTCTGGTCCGTTGATGCTGATGCTTGGTGGGCCAAAATATTTGGCGGTATGCGCAATGCCGGGCAGCCCCATCATGCCAGCAATATCGAACGCTGGATCATTGGTTGTTCCGAAGATTTCTGATTCGCCGAATTTATGCCAGCCGCTACGAAAATCATTGATGACAGTTGATCCGAAAGTATGTGTCCATGAACCAACGAGGTTTTGTGAGCGACCTAAATTATCACGCTGATCGTGTCCCCAATAAGGAATGCCTGCTTCAAAGGTGTCATTGAAAATAAAACGACCTGAAACAGTGTCTTTCGCGGAAAAATTGTGATCAATCCGCGCTGTATAGTTATCCTGTCTGCCCTGGGCGCTGATGGGCGTGTTAATGAAGTTGTTTGCGCCTTGTACGGTATTTGGCGCGGCCACAAATTTCAGGAAAGTTTGAATTTGCGGACTGAGTTTTGACGTTGGAATAACGTTGTTGACGATCCCAATTCCAAGCGGATCTTTCAGGACAATTGGTTTTCCAGTTTTATCTACCAATGCTCTGAAATCACCAGTGCGCATTGCCGCTGGGGGAACAATTCGCAGACTTGGAGAAACGGAACTGACCTGCCGGCCTGATTCCCAGTTGAAGAAAAAGAATGTTTTGTCTTTGCCGTCATAAAGGGCGCGGCCACCTTCGCCAAATCTTGGGAGCTTTACCGGACCGGAAAAATTCGCACCGTACTGATTTCGATTCAGACGCGGTGGAGTCTCGCTCTTACCGCCGATGGCATCATAAGTTTGCGAGAAGGCATCATTACGATTGAACTCCCACAACGTGCCGCGATATTGATTGCCGCCGCGTCGCGTGACGATGTTGACCTGTCCGCCGGGAGCGCCGCCGCTATCCGCCGAATACGTGCTTGTTTCAACTTTGAATTCCGCGATGGAATCAATCGAAGGCGAGAATGAAAACGTCTCAGCGTCGTGATCCATCGCTTCAATGCCGTCAATGAAAAAACGATTTGCCGTATCACGCGAACCGTTCGCTGACATTGCGGTCGAACCAAATCCTGCGTCGGTCTGCCCGATTGAACCACGTCCGCGCCGCACGGTAATTGAACCCGGAGTGCCTGCCTGAACGCCAGGAATCAATTGTGCAAGCTGGACGAAGTTGCGACCATTTAACGGCAACTCAACGATCTTCGCCGCATCAATGACGGTTCCGACCGTTGAGTTTTCGGTCTGCAACTGCAAGCTATTGGATGTGACATTTATCGTGTCAGTGACCGCGCCGACTTCCATTTGAATGTCCTGGCGTAAGGTCTGTGAAACCTGTAATGTCAGCCGATCAATTTTTTTTGTTTTATATCCCTGCAAAGAAATCGTTACTTCATAATCTCCTGCGATCAAAACCGGAAACGAAAAAGTGCCTGCTCCATCAGTGGCTACTTCGCGGGTCGTGCCAGTGGCGAGGTTGACCACTTTGACATTGGCGTTGGTGATCACGCCGCCGCTCGCATCATTGATTGTCCCAACCAGTGTCGCGGAAGTTTGCTGGGCATACAGCGCAACTGACATAATCAGCAACCCTAAAACCAGCATTACTTTTTGCGCCAGGTAACTGAACCCTGCTGATAAGTTAACTCCTGGCTGGGTAGCCATTGAATGACGATCTCTTTCCATAAAAACTTCTCCTTCTGAAATTAGCCCGTGGGCTAATAATTGAAATTTAGTGCCAATATTGTTCATGCCACCGCAGGCTCAATTGTGAAATCGGCGAATTCACCAGAGGTTGGTCTGGCTGCCGCATGAACTGCTGTGGTGTAAATCAAGCTGCTCCCGCTTCCGGCATTCTGCCGACCTGCGTAATAATAAAATTGATTTTGCCCAGCAGTCAGAACCTGATTAAGATGAGTAGGTAGATAGTATTTATTCTAACTTGGGACAATATAGTTATGTTTTATCTTGTTTGTCAAATTACGGGTGACGCCCAGGCAATTCTGAAAAAGCTGTGTTTCAGGCGTGACAGGCAGGCAGCTACCATGTAATCTTTCCTTTCCGCTTTGGAAACAAACTATCAGTACAAGCCCAAATTGAACGTAAGATTAGCGCTATGAAACAAAATAATCCTGATACCCAGCCTGTTCGCACAGGCGAAGAATTAGACGAAGAGAAACTGGGGAAATATTTGCGGGCGCATCTACCGGAAGAACTGACAGCGAATCAGGTAATGACGCTGGAGCAATTTTCCGGCGGACATTCTAACCTGACCTATCAGGTCACATTCGGCGCACATGAATTCGTCCTGCGCCGTCCGCCCGTGGGGCCGGTCGCCCCAACCGCCCACGATATGCCGCGCGAATATCGCATGCTGGCGGCGCTCAATCCGGTATTTCCGCTCGCGCCAAAACCTTATGTTTTATGCGAAGACGCCTCCATCATTGGCGTCCCTTTTTATTTGATGGAGCGGAGAAAAGGAATTATCGTGCGCCGCGAAATTCCGCCTGAAATTGGTGCTGATTTAAGCCTGCGGCGGCGCGTCAGTGAAAGCCTGGTTGACACGCTCGCCGATTTGCACGCCGTCGAGATTGAAAAAAACAACCTCAGTCATTTAGGCAAACCCGTCGGTTTTGTGGCGCGACAAATTAAAGGTTGGGCAGACCGCTGGGAACGCGCCAAAACCAGCGAAATCTCGGCCTTTGATAAGACAGTTGCCTGGCTCAAAGCCAATCTGCCCGCTGATTCCGGGCGACCATCTTTGCTGCACAATGATTACAAACTCGACAACGTCATGCTTGACGCAAATGATCCCACCAGAATTGTCGCGGTACTGGATTGGGAAATGTCCGCGCTGGGTGATCCATTGGTTGACCTCGGTTTGCTGCTTTGTTACTGGCCGCAAAATGGCGATTCAGAAGCGCGTCGTGAATCAATCAGCTCTGTTACCAGCATGCCCGGCTGGTTAAGTCGCCGAGAAATCGTCGAACGCTACGCCACGCGCACGGGCAACAATCTTTCCAACATTGGTTTTTACGAAACCCTGGCGCTGTTCAAATTGACGGTCGTGTGCCAGCAAATTTATTACCGTTATCACATTGGTCAGACGCGCGATGAAAGATTTGTAGATTTTGGCAAGCGAGTGGTGGGACTGGCAGAAGCCGCTTATGAATTAACGCAATCATCCAGTCGCGATTATTTCCTGAATCTTAATCTGGCCGGACGCCCGCTGGACTTAGCATAGTTTTTTTCAAGACTGCGAACCAAAATAAAAGATCGCATGCAAAATGAATCCTCAATTGCCACCAAACTTTTGCAGGCGATTATTGCCAAAGCCGGACTGGAATTTTTGCTCATCATTGTGGCAGTTTCTATTGCCGCCTATTCTCACCTCAACCCGCCAATTCGCGGAGCAATTGATGCAGCCGATCCCCAACACGTCGCTGGCTGGGCCTACGATCCACGTGAACCAAACGCAAATTTGGAAGTGCAACTTTTTATTGATGGACGTTTTATCGCAACCCAGATGGCTGATGCGTCGCGTGAAGATTTAGTCACCGCCGGAGCCGCAGAAAATGCGCAGCATGGATTTAATTTTGCACTTGAAACGCCAGGCCTGACTTTAGGAAAGCACCTCGTCAACGTTTATGCCGTGCGACCAGGCGGAGGCAGAAATAAATCGTTACTCAGTCTGACGAAAAGAACCTTTACCATCGAAATCAAACCCTGAGCGCTGGCTCCTTATCGCAGCAAAGAAAATCCGGCATAAATCACATTGCTGTCGAGGCCGGGATTCACCCCCGTAATCCGGGCATTTGAGAAGTGGTGCAACTTATAGCCCAGCGAAATTGTTTTGTGCGTGCCGAGCGGAATGTGTACGCCGCCGCCAAATTCAAACGTAAAATTGAATCGCGTTGCGCCCAGAACTTCTATCGGGGTTCCCTTCTCAAAAAATAAAAATCCGCCGCTGACATTCACGAATGGCTTGATCCCACTTTGCCGGTTGAGTACTAATTTTAAGCCAAGCGGCGAAGCGCCACGTCCACGCACAGCCAGTTGGGCGCGCGGGTTGCCATTGCGGACGCTCTGCGGCTGATACACCATCGCATAAGGAATCCAGTCGCTCGTAAATTCAAACGCGATATGTTGTGTCGTCGCAAAAACTTTGCCAAAGCACACCCCCGTCAACACCAGCTTGCGCCCCGTAGCCGACCCGAAAATTGTCGGATCATTCGGCGAGCCACCAATCCACACACCGAATTCATTAGTGCCTTTATCGAAACTGTCAGCGTCTTTGTTTTGCGCCAAAATGCCTGCACTGAAGATTGAGAGTAAGAATAAAATTGCAGTTGCGAAGCGAATTAAATTTATTTTCATAACGAGAGAAAAGTTTATGTCACACGAGCCACCAGCATTTAGGCTGAGGCTGTTAATATTTGCCTTAATTGAAAGAAGTACGTCAACCTCGAATTTCTTCACAGAGAAGAATATGAAAGCCGAAATCATTGTGATTCTGAACGCCACATTTTGCAATCAGTAGTTGATTGATCCCAGTATGACAATGCAAGAAGCGGTAGACGCCCGCCCGCACCCATCACCAATGGATGCCCGATCAAATCGTCTACGAGACCGGCGGCATCGTAGCGGACGTGAAAGATAAATTACAAGCCATGGGACACCAATTCACCGACAAACCAAGAAAGACAATCGGCGATTGCGAAGCGATTACGATTGATCCGAAAACGGGAATCAGATTGGGAGCTAGTGATCCGAGGAGAGGTGGGAAGGCTGTGGGATACTAACATATGATGATAATCAGAACTGTCTCAATTGAAATCCAAGGTCTACCTGAAAATAGTGTTGCCCAAATTCACTTACCTCCCGAACCGTTTCTAATAATTTGCTATCAAGTGTTATTTTGAATAATTCTTGCTCTAATTTGACCCCATGCTTCTGTACCGCTTCAGTAATGATAGCCAATACAAATTCATCTTTTTTCAAGGTTTCTGATGGGGTCTCATTTATAAAAGAAAGTATAGAAAATGCCCAAGCTGTAATATTGTCTCCGAGTAAAATCGCTGTTATCAACCAACATTCGTAACTTTGGTTTCCCCAATTAGGTAGTCCGTGAACAGACAACCTATACCAAGCCGCTCCACAAAGCGGGTCTAACCGTATAGCATTTTCAATGATCTGAATATAGAAAGGATCGCTCTTATCTTGAATAGCTTCCTCAACTAAGCTTACGGCCTCTCCAATATGTCTATCCACTCTATCAAACATATTACTAAGCTCATTGGCAAGCCAGCATTTTAATATTGCATCTGAGCGCTTGATTGTTACTCCCGCTAGATAGCTCTTTATTGCCTTGGCAGCGTCAGTGAAATAACCTTTATAGAGTAGAACATCACCTAATAAAAACTTTACTGGTACATGTTCTTCACCCAAGGCTGCTGCTTGACGATAGCAATGTTCTGACCATGTTAATTTACCCAACGAAAAGAAACAGCCTGCAACTTCCGCCCACCAATACGACTTCTCAAGATAGGCTGGATTGTCTATAGAGGCCATTCTGTAGTGTTTAATCGCTTTTCGAAACAAATGGCGTTGTTGCACGAATCAGAAAGGGTAGCTGCGGCAGCGGAAACGTGGTAGATATTTTCTGCGATGAAAAAGAAAACCAC
>JAYSTY010000461.1:0-12955 GCA_043719385.1 Blastocatellia bacterium
AAAGTCGTCGCCACCTCTCCGGCAGAAGCGCAAAAAGCTGAAGCCGCAGTCCTGGCGGAAATCACGCGCAATGCAAAATTGCTCAGCACCTACGATCCAACCAGCGAAGTTAGTCAATGGCTGAAAACTTCGCACAGTCCGACGCACGTTTCGCCGGAATTGTTTGCGGTTCTCAACCTCTTCGATCAATGGCGTGGGCGCAGCAATGGCGCGTTGGACGCTTCCGCTGAAATCATATGTCGTTTATGGAAAGCTACGGCAAAACAAAATCGTGTTCCAACGGCGCAGGAGATTTCAGCCGCGCTGGCCGAATTACAACAACCACATTGGCAATTAAATTCGGAGGCGCAAACGGCGACACATTTGAGCAACGCGCCGCTGATCCTGAATTCATTCGTCAAAAGTTACATCATCAATCGTGCGACGGACGCCGCGCTTGCCGCTGCGCACATCAACGCTGTAGTCGTCAACATTGGCGGCGATCTCGTGGTGCGCGGTGCTTTAACAGAAGCAGTAGATATTGCCGATCCGCTTTCTGATGCCGAAAACAGCGAAGCGATTGCGCGCTTGCTCATCGGCAACAAAGCCGTCGCCACCAGCGGCAATTATCGGCGCGGCGTAAAAATTGGCCAGCAATGGTATTCACACATCGTAGACCCGCGCACAGGTCAACCCGTAAATCACGTCATCAGCGCAACTGTTGTGGCTCCAAATGCAACTGACGCGGGCGCATTGGCAACCGCTTTTTCCGTGCTCAATCCTTCAGAAAGTTTAGCTCTCGCCGCGACCTTGCCAGAAGTGGAATATATGCTTCTGACAAAGGATGGACAACGACTGACCAGCGCGGGATGGAATGCGCTCGAAGCTCCAACCAAACCGCTCACCACGAACGCAGTGATGCCAACCGCTCCGACGATGCAGGCGTGGGACGCTTCGTTTGAATTGGCTGTTTCATTTGAATTAAGTGCCATCAATGATCGCGGCTATCGTCGTCCGTATGTCGCCGTTTGGATCGAAGACAAAGACCGTTTTCCGGTTCGCACGTTGGCGCTGTGGTATCAAAAACCGCGCTGGCTGCCTGACCTCAAAGCCTGGTCTCGTGGCGACCGCCTGCGCTCAATGGCGGAAGGCACTGACCTGACGCGCTCTGTTTCCAGCGCCACTCGTCAGGCGGGAAAATACAATCTAAAATGGGACGGCAAAGACAATCAGGGGAAATTCGTAAAACCTGGAAAATACACCGTGTACATTGAGGCTGCCCGCGAACATGGCACGTATCAACTGCTGCGGCAGGAAATGGATTTCCACAGCGCTGCAAAACAATTTTCATTACCGGGCAACACCGAAATTGCCTCGGCTTCATTGGATTATCGGAAGAAAAACTAAACTCTCTATGGCTGAATCTTTTCCCCCGAATGGCAAAAGCCCTTCCTTCAAACAACGCTTCGCAGTCGTTTCCAGATGGCTGCATATTTATCTTTCTATGGTCAGTTTTGCCATCGTGTTTTTTTTCGCGGTGACAGGGCTGACGCTCAACCACACGGAATGGTTTTCTGCTCAACAAAGTATGACATCGCACAAAGGCAAGGTTGAAGAAAAATGGGTCAAGACTGCGAACGATGAAGCCGTCGCAAAACTTGAAATCGTTGAGTATTTGCGCCGCGCTCACAACATCAAACCTGCGGTCAGTGATTTTCGGATTGATGAATCGCAATGTACCGTTTCCTTCAAAGGCCCCGGCTACAGCGCGGATGGATTCATCACGCGCGAAACAGGCGAATACGAATTAACTGAAAATCGCATGGGGTTTGTCGCCGTCATTAACGACCTCCACAAAGGTCGTGACACCGGACGCGCCTGGTCATGGCTGATTGATGTTTCAGCAATTTTCATGACGTTCGTTTCACTGACAGGAATGGCACTAATTTTCTTTTTGAAGCGGCGCCGCGTCAGCGGATTAATCATGACTGCGATTGGAGCCGCAGCCTGTTTTCTAGTGTATTGGTTCTGGATTTCATAGCAGGCTCATCATCAAGCTATTGATTTGCCCCTGCCATTCTTAAGGCAAAAATGAAAAAGAAAACTCTCTTACAAAATTCACTCAGCCGACGTGACACACTCAAGCTCATGGGCGCAGCCGGCGCGACCTCATTTTTAGGCTGGGGAAAGTTATCAGCACTCATTCCCGGAATCGCAGGCGCACCTGGCGCGGTTGGCAAAGAAGAGTTGATTGCCCGCATTATGCACCCGGCGCTCTATTCCGCTTCACCCGTCAGTTTTACCAAACAGGTTTCTGAAATGAGTTGTGTGGCAAGACCAGCCCTGACGGAAAACCCGTTTTTCGTGGATGAAAAACTCAACCGTTCTGATATTCGCCCTGACCCCTCCAACGGCACAGTCAAGACAGGGATAAAATTAACCATCAAATTTAATGTTTTTCGTACCAGCGGCACGGTTTGTACGCCGTTGTCCGGCGCGTATACAGGTTAACGTCCTCATTCCCACTGGCACAAGCAACGGTTCCGCGACCCTGACCGCGTTGCAGGGCGGGACTTCCGTGGCGACGGGTGCGGTAACCGTGGCGACAGTAGCGCCGGGATTATTCGGAGCGAATGCTGATGCCACCGGAGTAGGCGCCGGATATGTGCAGTGAATTAAAGCAAACGGTAACTCAACCTTTGAAGCCATTGCGCAATACGACTCAACCGCAAAACGTAATGTGGCAACGGCGATTGATCTGAGTACGCTCACGGACAAAGTTTATTTGATTATTTTCGGGACGGGGATTCGTAATCGAACTTCGCTGGGTGGAGTAACCTGCGACATTGGCGGAGTGGGGACCACCCTCGAATACGCTGGTGCGCATGGGACGTATGCTGGATTGGATCAATTGAATATTTTGCTGCCGAGTACGCTCGCCGGCAAAGGCGAAGTCAATATTACTTTACGAGTTGACGGCAATGCAGCCAACACCGTAACAGTAAAATTTGCCTGAATCACGCCCGTTGAAAGGGCAAGCATTTGGAGTGCTGTGACTTGTCACGGCACTCCAAATGCTTGCGCCTGCTAACATTCAACTTTAATTTGGATCGGCTTTCATTAAACCCTCGCCATATTTTTTTAGTAGAACCCCTGACAAGCTTCCCAAAATAGTTTTTACTGCGGCTGACTCTTAAGCAGGTGAGCAGAAGTTGAGCGACAGTTTGATTGTCGCTCAGAGTTACGGCTTGAGCCGTGCGCCCGCCCGCGCAGCGCGGCGGTCAAAAATAATTCCTTTAAATCATGATTTGACCGGCGCTGAGTTTTGTTCGCAGGCTTCCACGCTTACAATCGTTGCACAATTTAATTCACAACAATGCTTGAGTTATGACTACGTTACCAGCTTTAAAAACAGCTACTAAATCCTTACTTGCAGCGTCTGCCCTGACGAAGGTGTATCGTGGTGTTGGTGAAGATGTAACGGTCTTTCAAAATCTGAATCTGACCATTAATCAGGGCGAGATGGTGGCGATTGTGGGGGCATCCGGCGTTGGAAAATCTACGTTATTACATTTGCTGGGCGGGCTGGATCGTCCAACGTCCGGGACGGTGAGTTTGGATAATTTTGACATCTTCAAAAATGCTGATGTAGAGTTAGCTGCTTTCCGCAATCGCCAGATTGGTTTCGTTTTTCAGTTTCATCATTTGTTGCCGGAATTTTCGGCACTCGAAAACGTGATGATGCCTTTGTTGATAAGGGGAAAGCAGCGATCTGAAGCGGAAGCTCGCGCCCTTGATCTTTTATTACGAGTCGGGCTTGCCGGACGAAAAGCGCATCGTCCGGGTGAAATGTCGGGCGGTGAAAGACAGCGTGTGGCCCTGGCCCGCGCTTTGGTTTGTGCGCCTGCGTTGTTGCTCGCCGATGAACCAACCGGCAATCTTGACCAGCGCACCGGCGAGGAAGTCTTTGCGTTGATTCGCAGCCTCCATCAGGGCGAGCAGTTAACTTCCATCATCGTCACGCATAATGAAAGACTCGCCGCAACTTGTGACCGCGTGCTATATCTGGCCGGTGGTAAATTAAATTAGTCGCAAAAGCATACAATTTAACCACGTTTGGTTTATATTAGAGACTACAGAAATTTTTCACCACAGATGTTTGGTTACTACGCCGGGAAAATCTGTGGCAAAAAATAACCACTACACCAGGATTTGCTAATGTTCGAGAGATATACAGAAAAAGCCCGCCGCGTAATCTTTTTCGCCCGCTACGAAGCCAGTCAATACGGAGCCGTCCAAATCGAAGCCGAACACGTTCTGCTGGGGTTAATCCGCGAAGACAAGCAAATTGCGCAACGTTTTTTCAATCGTGCGCAGGCCAGTGTGGAGTCCATTCGCAAAGATGTCGAAAGCCGCATCGTCTTACGGCAGCGCCATCCGCAATCCGTTGATTTGCCGCTCTCGCTGGAGGCCAAACGCGTCCTCGCTTTTGCCGCTGAAGAATCTGAACGACTCGGCAATCGGCATATCGGAACGGAGCATTTGTTGCTGGGATTATTGCGTGAAGAAAATTCGTTAGCCTCAGAGATTTTATATGAGCGTGGTATTCGCCTGACCGACATTCGCGGTGAATTATTACGACAATCAGGGCGCGAACGCGATTCGGTATTGCGCAAAGAAACGCCGCATCTGTACGAATTCAGCCGTGATCTGACGGAGGCAGCGCTCGAGGGCAAGCTTGATCCGCTGGTGGGACGAGCCGATGAAATTGATCGCCTCATTCAAATTCTTTGTCGGCGCACGAAAAATAATCCAGTGCTGATTGGCGAACCAGGCGTCGGCAAAACCGCCATCGTGGAAGGCCTGGCGCAACGAATCGTTAATTTTGAAGTCCCTTCGTTTTTGTCAGACAAGCGCATCCTGGCGCTGGATTTAAGCCTGGTTGTCGCCGGCACAAAATATCGCGGACAGTTTGAAGAGCGTATGAAAATGATTATGCGCGAGCTGATTGATAATCCGCAGTACATCATTTTCATTGACGAATTGCATACGCTGGTTGGCGCTGGTTCAGCCGAAGGCAGTCTGGATGCGGCGAACATTTTGAAACCGGCTCTGTCACGCGGCGAAGTGCAGTGTATTGGGGCCACGACGCCGGCGGATTTTCGTAAATCAATTGAAAAAGATCGGGCGCTGGAAAGACGCTTCCAGTCAATTAAGGTTGGCGCACCAAACGAAGCTGAGACGATTATCGTTTTGGAAGGGATCAAAGATCGGTACGAGGCCTTTCACAATGTCAGTTTCACCAAAGAAGCTATTGAAGCCGCAGTATTTCAATCGAACCGTTACCTGCCTGATCGCTTTTTTCCCGACAAAGCGATTGACGTGATTGATGAGGCCGGAGCCAGCGCGAAATTAAAAGTTCAGCGCGAGCGTGGCTATCAACCGCCGCCACCGCCACCGCCGCCAACTCTGCCGCGTTATCGCGGTGATCGCAGTTTTGACCGAACCGTTGAACGCACCCCTGAACGAGGTTTTGAAAAAGGACTGGACCGCAATTTTGAGCGCAGCCTGGATCGTGACTGGCGCGAGCCGCGTTATCAATCTCCGACGCGCCGGGTGGGCAATTATCCCGAACCTCGGTTTATGGATTCGATTGATTTCAACGAACCGATCATTGAAATTACCAAACTGGATATTGACGAAGTGATTGCGCGCTGGACGGGGATTCCGATTGCGGCTTTGCAGGAAGAGGAAAAGGCCAAACTGTTGCGCATTGAAATAGAATTGCATCAGCGCATTGTTGGTCAGGAGCAGGCGCTTTCGGCGCTGGCACGAGCCATTCGCCGTTCCCGCACCGGACTGAAAAACCCCAATCGTCCGGTTGGCTCATTTTTATTTCTTGGCCCTACCGGAGTCGGCAAAACTGAGGTGGCACGTTCGCTGGCGGAATTTTTGTTTGGCTCTGAACGAGCAATGATCCGGCTGGATATGTCGGAATACATGGAAAAACATTCGGTATCAAAACTGATCGGCTCACCGCCAGGCTATGTCGGATACGACGAAGGTGGGCAATTAACGGAGCGGATTCGCCGCAATCCATACTCGGTTTTGCTACTGGATGAAATTGAAAAAGCGCATCCCGATGTTTTTAATATTTTGTTGCAGGTGTTTGAAGACGGGATGCTGACGGATGCTTTCGGGCGCACCGTAGATTTCAAAAATGTCATTGTGATTATGACCTCGAACATTGGCGCGCGGTTTATTTATAAGCGCGGTTCCGTCGGATTCCAGGATGAAGGAGACGCGGCGCAGGAAAGAATCGAAGCACGGGTGATGACTTCGATGCGCGAAACATTTAATCCTGAATTCATCAATCGCCTGGATGAAATTATTCTTTTTGAGCCGCTCACAGATGATGATTTATTACGCATCGTTGATTTGCTCATCGCACAAATGAATCGGATGTTGCAGCATCGTAAGCTGGAAATTCAACTGACTGAAGCGGCGAAACAATGGATTGTTGACCAGACGTGCAATGATCGCAGCTACGGTGCACGACCGTTACGACGCGCTCTGCAAAAACATGTCGAAGACCCGCTTTCCGAAGCGATCATTCAAGGTCGCATCGGCGGCGAATCTGTCGTTGAAGTTTTTCTTGCCGGGAACGCGCTGGAATGTCGTCCCCTGAAAACTCAGGAATTGTTGGAAACCGAAGAGGTTTTAGTGGGCTAAACAGTTTCGAGTTTCGCGTTTTTGGCGCACTAATAATTTGGTGGTAACGAACTATACTGCTTCCTCGAAACCCAAAACCCGAAACTCGAAACTGTCCTGAAACCCGAAACGCGAAACTAACTTACTTGACGTTGACCTTCACCATATTGCTAAAAGTCCCACCGTTTGCTGTGAAGTATAAAGTGATTTCACCTGCGGCAGCCAGCCCGCGTGGCAACAGCAGATTGACCTGATCTACTCCGACAAAATTCGGTTGTGCGCCAGCATAAGCGGCATCAACAGGCAAATACGCTGAGTTGACATTTAAGTACGCCGTGACCGGATTCGCCGCCGTGTCCCATCCTCTGAAGCCAGTTCCAAACAAGACCAGAAAAACCCGATCCGTTTCAGGCCCCAAATCAATCGGGATCGTCACAAATTTTTGCTGCGTTGGATCGAAACGGCCAATTGCCTCAAAAGACTGTGAACCATTAGCTCTGACGCGCTGAATATAGGCAGAGGGAATTCCTGTTCCGGTCGAATCCACCGTAAATAAACTGAAGGCCGTAGCCCCAATTTTTGCCGTGGCGTAAGAAATTATGCCATCGCCATTTTTAACGGTCAGATATGCCCAGCCGGATGCTGTGCCAACTGGAATTTGGTAGTTGATCTGGTTCTTGCTGACGTAAAAAAGTGGCGCGGAGCGTTCCACTCCCAGGCTATCCAAAACCTTAACCGTTGTCCCGCCCAGCATCGTAGGCAGCGGGATTGTCGCAGCGGCGGCCTGAATCGTGGACAAGGCCGGGCCGAAAAGACTGGCAATCGCTTCGGGCGCGTGTGCCTTAACCAGGCGAAAATCAGCGGCTGAAACACTGGCATTGTTAATCGGTTGCGAAATACTGGTGTAAACGCCTCCCAGCGAAGACTGTCCGGCAAATAAGGTCGTACCGATCAGGGCTAATGGGTTGGCACCAGGTAAGCCGAAACTTGATGCACGCCAGGTTGTGCCATTATCGGTGGAGACGCAGACGCCAAAGGGGGTTCCGTCAGGTTCGGTTCCAGCGGCGTACACGGCTGAATCAGTCGGCGAAAACAGCACACTCAGCACATTCAGGGGCAGTCCCTCCAGCAACTGCCAGTTCGTGCCATTATTGGTCGAGCGATATAGTCCGTTAAAAGTCGCAGCCAGCAGCGTTGCGCCATTGACAGCCATTGAGTAAACCAGCGCCGGGGGACTGACCTTCAGGCTGGCATCCGTCCCGCCCGTGGCTGCCCACGTCGCCCCTTTGTCGGTGGAGCGATAGATGTGGCGTGATTCATTAATAACGACGACTCCGGCGGCATACAGATCATTGCCATTGACGAGCAGCGAATAAATTTGTCCGCTTGATGAAATACCCGTGTTACGCGCCGTCCATGATGTTCCGGTCGTGGAATAAAAGACACCGCCGCCATTTGTTCCGGCAAAGAGGTCGGTCCCGATGACCGCAAGCGCATTAACCACGCCATTGGTGATGCCGGTATTCGCTGCCGTCCACGTTGTGCCATCTGTCGTGCGAAAAATGCCGCCGCCATTCGTCCCGGCATACAGCGTAGTGCCGCTGAGCGCGAGCGTCCGCACATCAAGCGTCGTCAGGCCAGTGTTTGTTTGTGTCCAGGTCACCCCGGAATCGGTTGTTTGCCAAACACCGGAATTTGTCCCGGCATACAGTTTTGTGCCGCTGACCAGCAGAGTGCGAACTTTGACATCGGTTCCTAACGTCGTTGTCACCCACTGTCCTGGCAGCAAAGTCTGCGCATAAGTAGTCGTCAAATTACAACTTAGAAAAATAAAAATAAGTAAGAAAAATGGTAAAACTAAACTTCGGGGTTGAAATACTTGATACAAGGTAAAATCTCCTTTGGCGATAAAATTATTCCTGAAAATTTCGCTAAGCGGCCAGGTCCAGTACCGCGAGCCGTAGCGAGCGGGATTCTTAAAGCTGGCAGCTTGTCGGCTACCTGCGCCACATTTTTATTGGTGGTGGTGAAACCACGAGCCATAATTGCTGTCAGGTTTCTACACGATAGAAATTGACCTGCACATTATGCACTGACCGAACTCTTTTTGCCTATCCGCATGAAGGCGTGCCAAAGATTAGGCTGGTTACAATTATCGCTGGTATTAGGAGATGTGGGAGCTCAAAAAAAAGAGCGGGCTACAAGTCAACTGACAGGAAATCAATTTCCCCTGGTACACAGGCATCCTGCCTGCTCAAGCTGGGTTTACATTTTACTCAATGCCACTTCCCAGCTTGCAAATAATTCTTTCAACTGCTCTTCAAGCTGTGCGTATTTTTCGCTGAGTTCAAACAGGCGAGCTTTATCGCGGGCAATGTCTTCCGACGAAAGCTGGGCGGAGATTTTTTGCAACTCCGTTTCTGTCGCATGAATTTTCGCTTCTATTTCTTCGGGATTTGCGCCTTTGGCTTTATTTTTCTGGTTAGGTTTTGCGGCGGGTTTGGGCGCTTGTTTTTTTTGGGCTTCGGCTTTGCGCTGGGCTTCGGCGGTGGCTTTTATGGCGTCGGCTTCATCGCGTTTGGCCTGATGATGAGCGTCGTAAAATTCGGAATAGCTGCCGTCAAAAAACTCTACGCCGTCGGTGCCGAAAAACAAAATCTTGTTGGCAATTCGATCAAGGAAATAGCGATCATGCGAGACAGTAATAATTGTGCCGTCGTAATCATTCAGAGCGGCTTCGAGAGCTTCGCACGAAGCGATGTCCAAATGATTGGTTGGTTCGTCCAGCGCCAGCACATTGACGTGGGAGTAAATTAATTTTGCCAACGCGAGGCGGCCTTTTTCTCCGCCTGACAAAACTGAGACGAGTTTGAAAACATCGTCACCGGAAAATAAAAATCTGCCGAGAAAGCCGCGCAATTCTCCGTCAGTTGCGGTCGAGGCCGCCACAGTACGCAATTCATCCAACACCGTATTGCGATCATCAATCATCATCAGGCGTTGGTCGTAATAGCCCGGCTGGACGCCGCTGCCCCAACGCGCTTCGCCGGCAAGCGGCTGATGCTCGCCCAGCAAAGTACGCAACAACGTAGTCTTGCCTGTGCCATTTGCGCCGATGATTCCGAGTCGTTCGCCGCGCCTGAGAGTCAGCGAAATGTCGGTTGCCAAAGTACGCGTGGGAAAGCCGACGGCAACTTTGTCGAGAATTAAAACTAAGTCGCCGGTGCGTGCCGTGGGTTTAAGTTTGAATTTTGCGGTGTCAGAATTCGCCACATTTTCGATGCGCTCAACTTTTTCAAGCTGTGTGCGGCGCGATTTTGCCTGCTTCGTTTTTTGACCAGCCAGGTTGCGACGAATAAAATCCTCGGTCTTCTCAATCATATCGCGCTGTTGCTCAAAGGCTCGTTGCTGCAACTCGCGCCGCTCTTCTTTCAGGATTTGATATTTCGAGTAATTTCCGGTGTAACTTTCGATCCTTTTGTTTTCAAGATCAAGGATACGATTGACCGTATGGTCGAGAAAAAAACGGTCGTGCGAAATGATGATATAGGCGGATTTGTATTGCGAGAGAAAATCTTCGAGCCATTCAACGGCCTGCACATCGAGGTGGTTTGTCGGCTCATCCAGCAACAAAATATCCGGCTCCATCAACAACATTCGCACCATTCCCAAACGGTTTTTTTCACCACCTGATAACGCCGCTGAGGGTTTTTCAAAATGTTCTTTCTGGAAGCCAAGCCCTTGTAAAATTGTCTCGGTGCGGGCGTGATAAGTGAAGCCACCGCCGTGTTCATACGCGTGTTGCGCTTCGCTGTAATCGTGCATGACGCGATCAAATTCATCGCCTGTAACTTCGGCCATTTGATGCTCAAGGTCGCGCATCTGCGCTTCGAGCGCCTGCAATTCAGCAAACACATCAAGCGCGGCGTCCAGCACGGTTTGCGTGCCTTTGAAATCCACATGCTGCGCCAGCACGCCATAACGGAAGCCACGCATTTTTTCGAGGGTTCCTTTATCGGGCGATTCGGCCTCGGAAATCATGCGCAGGATCGTGGTTTTTCCGGTTCCGTTACGACCGACCAGTCCCACGTGTTCGCCGGGGTTGATTTGAAAACTAACGGAGCGCAAGACCTCTTGCGCTCCGTAGGATTTGGAAACTTCTGCTAATCGAAAAAGCATTTATTTTTTAGGTGTCGTTGCTGGACTTACTGAAGTCGCAGGTGCTGCAATAGAAGCGGCAGGTGAAGCCGGAACTGATGCCGCCGGTGAAGTGGATGATTGAGCCGCTGGTGCTGCTGGTGCTGCTGCGACTGGACGCAACACACCTAAGCTGTTTGGATTTTTGACCAGATCGGCAACCAGGTAATTTTCAATCTTCGCTTCATCGCGTGCCTGCGTAACCAAAGCAGAATAAAGCAGGCTGGCGCGTTGATTACGAATTTCGTCAGTCAATTGCTTTTTGACTTCGGGGTCTTCTAAGGAAAGACGTTTGGTTTCTGTGCGCTTACCGGTCATTTTAAAAATATGCCAGCGCCCATTGCCTTCGCGCAACGGCTCGGTAATGTCGCCTTCTTTCATCGTCATGATTTTCGCGGCAAACTGACCAAAGGATTGTTGAATTTGTTCCATCGCAATAAAGCCTAAATCTCCGGCTCGATTGGCGCTGGCGTCTTCTGACTGGCTGCGAGCAACAGTGGCAAAATCACCGCCGCGTTTAAGCTGCGCATAAACTTCATCAATTTTGCGTTTCGCTTCGGCTTCGCCTTTGGCATCGGACGGAACATTTTGCTGAAAATTTTGCGCCGGGTCTACGATGATGTCAGACAGCGCAATGCCCGCCGCCGCGACGGGCGGATTCGCTTTGAAAAAATCCTCGACCTCTCGATCAGAGACCTTGATCTGTGCGCTGATATTTTCCTGTAGCTTTTTCACTGCCAAACTTTTACGAATATCTTCTTTAAACTCAGCCTCTGTTTGATTCGTTTCCTTGAGGCGTTTCGTGAAAGCGTCTTCCGTCATACCGCTTTCAACTTTGCTCTGTTGGATATAGGAAGTGATGTCTTGTTCTGAGGGCAGGAGATTATCTTTTTTGGCACGCTGGAACAGAATTTCATTGGTGATGAGACTGTCCAGAACTTTCAAACGCGCCGCCGCCAATTCCAGCGGGGAAAGCTGGGCAAGCTGGGCTTGCTGCCCCTGGGCCTGTTCAGTCGTGACGCGATCAACTTCGGCAATTGTGATTTTGCTGCCATTGACCAGCGCCGCAGATTCACCTTTGCCAGCCGTGGTTGAAGAGGTTGAGCCAGTAGATTGACAGGCAGAAAAAGCTAACAATCCAAGGAAGAGCACTGAAATCGGGGTTTTGAATTTGGGCACTGTAAATTAACTCCTATGATAAATTTGCAACAAACTTTTTGTTTGTCTGGTAGCGTTGCAGATGGTCATTCAAGCGATGTGAAAACAACAAGTCCATTTCTCACAAAGCAAAAAAATTGCGGTAACTAAGCGAGGGCGACGACTTCAATCTCGACGCGCACATCGCGTGGCAAACGAGCCGCCTGAATGGTCGAGCGTGCCGGGCGATTCTCACCAAAATGCTGCGCATAAATTTCGTTCATCGCCGAAAAATCATTCATATCAGAGAGAAAGACAGTCGTCTTTACAACGTTTCCCATTGACGTACCAGCCGCTGCGAGAACAGCTTTGATATTCTGAAAAACCTGTTCGGTTTGTTCCTGAATGCCGCCTTCGACAATTTGCATCTTTGCCGGATCAAGGGGAATTTGTCCTGATAAAAAAACCAGCCCATTGGCCTTGATTGCCTGGGAATAAGGCCCGATGGCCTGGGGTGCTGAATCTGTGTGTATTTGCTCCATGATATTTTCGCTTAACAATTTGCTCAGAGGTAATTGATAATATTACTGCAAAAGAAGGAATGAGGTAAGGCCAGTTCAATTATTCTGCCATTGCAGGTTTGCGCGTTCGACATCTATCACTCCATCTACACCTTTCAGGGCGCTGATGACACGCTCCAAATGTTTCACATCACTAATCTCAACCGTGATGTCAATTTGTGCGCTGCCATTATCGAAAACGCCCGCCCGCGCATCACGAATATTAGTTTTAATGTCTGCGATAGCGGCTGTCAAGGCAGCCAGCATCCCCTGTCGGTCTTCGGTAATCACGGTTAGTTTGACCGGATCATTTAACGCCGCGAGTCCCTTACCGCCCCACTCAACCTCAATGATACGTTCCCGGTTAACCA